>CACZHN010000029.1 GCA_902780985.1 uncultured Lachnospiraceae bacterium
ACAAACGGAGGATTATTATAATGAGAAGTAAAAAGTTAGCAGCAAGTATTCTTTCTGCAGTAATGGCATTCGGTTGTCTGACCGGATGCGGCGATAAAGGAGTTGAAAGCAATCACGGTACAACAGCTGAAGCAGTAGATGTTCAGTCACAGGGTGAAAGTGATGCTTCCACAGGAGATGTGACAAAAGAGCCTGAAGGCGAATCAATGAAGATCGTAACCACAATCTTCCCTGAGTATGACTGGGTAAAGACAATTCTCGGTGACAATGCGGATAATTGTGAGCTTACACTTCTTCTTGATAACGGTGTGGACCTTCACAGCTATCAGCCTACAGCAGAAGACATCGTAAAGATTCAGGACTGTGATATGTTCGTATATGTAGGCGGTGAATCAGATGGATGGGTTCAAGATGTATTAAGTACATCAAAGAACGATGACATGGTTGTTGTAAACCTTCTTGAGGTTCTGGGCGATGCCGTTAAGGAAGAGGAGATCGTAGAAGGCATGGAGCATGAGCATGAAGACGGTGATGAAGATCACGATCATGAACATGAAGATGCCGATGAAGAGCATGAACATGAAGATGCTGACGAAGATCACGATCATGAGCATGAGGAAGAAGAGGAAGAGCTTGATGAGCACGTATGGCTTTCACTCAGAAACGCTACAGTAATCTGCGAAGAGCTTGCAACAGATCTCGGAAAAATAGATGAAGCAAACAAAGACGTATACATGCAGAACTACGAAGTATATAAGGCTGATCTCGAGAAGCTTGATTCAGAGTATAAGGATGCTGTAGATGCGGGAAGAGTTAAGACAGTTCTCTTTGCAGACCGTTTCCCATTCCGTTATCTTGTGGATGATTACGGACTTGATTACTACGCTGCATTTGCAGGATGTTCGGCAGAGTCTGAAGCTGATTTCGAAACAATCATCTTCCTTTCGGGAAAGGTTGATGAGCTGGGACTTTCATCTATCATGACTATCGAAGGACCTGAGCATAAGATCGCCGATACAGTAAAGGATAATACAAAATCAAAGGATCAGAATATCCTTTCTATGGATTCCATGCAGTCAACAACATCAAAGGATATTGAAGAAGGAACCACATATCTGTCAGTTATGGAAAGCAATCTGGAGACACTTAAGGAAGCATTAAAATAATATGGCAAAGACTGTATATTTTATAAACGGTTTTCTTGAAGGCGGCAAGACCACCTTTATAAGTGAACTGATGAAAAAAGAATATTTCAGGATCGAAGGCAGCACCCTCCTCATAGTATGTGAGGAGGGTGATACTGATTATAGGGAAGAAGATCTTAAAGAATCCGATACCGTGATCGAGTATATCGAAGATAAAGAGAACTTTACGGAAGAGTATATAACATCCCTTGAGAAGAAGCACCGTCCCGAAAGGATCATCGTAGAGTATAACGGCATGTGGGACAGGAAGAATCTTGAGTTCCCTTGGTACTGGGAGGAGATAGTCGAGGTTGCGGTATATGATGCATCGACTTTTAAGCTCTATGCCGACAATATGCGTTCCATACTTGCAGAACAGGTGAGACGTGCGGGAATAGTTGTCTTCAACCGCTGCGACGGCGTAAGGGAAAAACTGGGTTCCTATACCAGAAATATAAAGGCTATAAACCGAAATGTTAACTTTGTCTTCAGAGGGAAGGACGGGGATATACTGCTTGATCCCGATGAGACTCTTCCTTACGATATTACAAGCGATGAACTGGATCTTGATGATGAAGGGTTTGCGGTATTCTGTATCGATTCCATGGAGAGGACAGAGATATACGACGGAAAGAAGATCAGTTTCAACGCAAGGGCTTATAAGCTTAAAACCGATGATGACTTTGAATTCGTATCCGGCAGATATGTTATGACCTGTTGTGAGGCGGACATGACATTTGTGGGCATCATCTGCAGTTATTACAAGGCCTATGAACTGGAGAATAAGGAGTGGATCAGAGTCAACGGAATGGTGCGTATAGCCTATGATGAGGAAATGAAACGAAACGTTCCCGTGTGCCGGGTTATCGATGTGGAAAGAATCGATCCGCCGAAGGATGAGCTGATATCCTTAATATAAGTTTAATCTGAATCTAATGTACTTTGCTTTTATATTTGTTAGAATAATGAAAAATCGTGAAAGGAAGCAGAGTATGGTAGGGGTATATTTCAGTGGGACCGGTAACTCAAGATATGTGCTGGAGAAGTTCCTCAGCGAGTATGATGAGGCTGCGAAGGCTTATTCCATTGAGAATCCGGAGGTTTTTGAGGCGGTGAAGAAGGATGATATGCTGGCTTTTGCATATCCCGTTCAATACAGCACCGTGCCGAAAATCCTGAGAGATTTTATAAGAGATAATAAAGAACTGTGGAAGGGCAAGAAAGTATTCATCATTGCCACCATGGGTCTTTTCAGCGGTGACGGAGCCGGGATGCTGGGACGTGAACTGGAAAAGTGCGATGCCCGTGTTATCGGCGGCCTTCATGTAAAGATGCCCGACAGCATCGGAGACGTGGCTCTCCTGAAGCATCCGCTGGAAAAGAATAAAGAAACCGTCCGTAAGGCTGAGCAGAAGGTAAAGAAAGCAGCCCTGCAGATGAAGGACGGACTTCCTCCGAAGGAAGGCTTAGGGCCGTTTTACAATATGGCCGGCTTCTTCGGACAGAGATTATATTTCGGTCATATGACAAAAGAGTATTCCGATAAGCTGCGCATAGATAACACAAAGTGCGTAGGCTGCGGCAGGTGTGCGGTTCTTTGTCCCATGAAGAATATCAGTATCGTCGATAAAAAAGCCGTACAGCACAGCAAATGCACCATGTGTTACAGATGTATAGATAACTGTCCGAAACAGGCGATAACCCTGCTGGGCAAAAAGATCATCGACCAGAGCGTTATCGAAAAGTACATCACAGACTGATCTTTTTATGAGCGAAGAAATCGGTGATGGCCTGCTTAAACAGCAGCGCTTCGTTACTGAGTACATTTTTCTTATTGGATATAAGATAAAGATTTTTTACAAGAAGATCTTCATCAAAAGGAATAACCTTTACCTTGTCGGATCTGATCTTTTTCGCAAGGTACATAAGGCTGATTCCGAGAGCGTAGTTGTTTTCGGCCATCTGATGTATAAGATGAACATCCGAAGTTTCAAGGATGACATTCGGAGATTCATCGGAATCCAGAAAGCTGAACAACTGATTCAGACTTGTATATGACAGTGAATCTTTTACAACAACTGATTCACCGGATAATTTCGAAAAAGACACGGAGTCGTACCGGGCAAGAGGGTGGTTCTTGTTGACCACCAGACAGAAGGGCTCGGTACACAGGTGGGTAAACGATATGGTATGAGGCTTAAAAGGCCCGGGCAAAATGGCCAGCTCAACCTTATTGTTTTCCACCTTTTTTATTGTGTAATCATCGGGATACTCTTTTATATCCAGACGGATCTCCGGAAATTCTTCGTTGAATTCATGGAAGAAATCCGCAGGGATAAGCTGAGGCACATCGTAAGAACAATATATGGAGAGATTCTTTATAGTAGTATTCTCCTTGAACAGTCTGTTGGATATAACATCGTATTCGTTGATGATGGTATAAACAGTTGTACGCCCAGTTCGGATTCCAGGGAAGCGATGGTCTTGCTGAGTCCCTGAGGTGAAATGTATAGCTTCTTGGCAGCAAGTGTTATGCTGCTCAGTGAGTATACTTCAAGAAAATATTTTAGCTGTCTTTGATTCATATTGACACCTCTGATACTGCTTGAGAGAAAACAAAAAAGGCGCACGATATATCGTGCGCCTTTGCAACTACAGCCATTATACTACAGTATAATAAAGTAAAAGTCAATTCGTTAATTCAGCGTGTTAAACTATTTGGTTGAAGAGATAAACAACTTTTCTGCTTTTCATTTTTCCGCATCCGTTATATAAATGGTACATCAAATTTAATTCGCGGTCGGACAAAGGCGTTCACATTAGTGTGAGCGCCTTTTTTATTTATCAGATCAAATCCGGCGAAGGAAAGGGAGGATGGATTATGAAACTTGAACGAACGAATTACAGCTCGGGAGCGCCTCTTGAAGAAAAGGTTGGTTATTCGAGGATGGTCAAGATCGGACCTTATATAAAGATAGGCGGAACAACATCGGTACAGCCGGACGGAACGGTTTACGGCGAAGATGCTTATGAGCAGACCAAGTATGTTCTTGATAAACAGATCAAGCTGCTGGAGCAGGCCGGTGCGGCAAAGGAAGATGTATTCTCGGTATTCATATATACAACGGATATCACACAGGGAGCTAAGATCTGTGAAGCGTATTCGGAATTCTTCCATGATATAAAGCCGCTTAACACAATGGTTGAGATAACAAGACTGAACAGACCTACACAGTTTGTTGAAATAGAAATGGAAGCAATGCTTACGGAGTAAGGAGGTATCGAAATGGGAAGGATTTCAGAACATCCCGTTTTGGGAAAAACAGAAAAAGGAAAAGAAGTTGAATTTACATTTGACGGAAAGCCTATGAAGGGATTCGAAGACGAACCTATAGCGATAGCTCTTAAGGCAAACGGAGTAATGATACACAGATTCACGAAGAAGGAACATAAACCTCGCGGAATCTTCTGTGCTATAGGAAGATGTACAGACTGCGTAATGGTAGTGGACGGCAAGCCGAATGTAAGAACCTGCGTAACACCGTTGAAAGAAGGAATGGATGTCAGAACACAGGACGGAGTCGAAGCAGTAAGCGTGTAGGAAGGTGGACGAGTTATGAAGAGATATGAAGTGATAATTGTTGGTGCCGGTCCATCGGGATTATCCGCAGCTATCGAAGCTGCAAAGAGAGGACTTAAGGTTGTGGTCTTCGATGAGAACGACAAACCGGGCGGCCAGCTGTTTAAACAGATACATAAGTTTTTCGGTTCGAAAGAACATCATGCAAAGATAAGAGGATACAAGATCGGTGAACAGCTTCTGAAGGAAGCGGATGATCTGGGAGTTGAAGTAATACTCAACGCCACGGTTGTAGGCCTCTATGCGGATAAAGAAGTAAATGTAAGGATAAACGATCAGATACATCATTACAAAGGTGACACGGTGATCATAGCAACGGGAGCATCCGAAAACATGGTTACCTTCCCGGGCTGGACATTGCCGGGAGTTATCGGAGCCGGCGCGGCACAGACCATGATGAATCTTCACGGTATACAGCCGGGTAAGAGGATACTGATGCTGGGATCCGGAAATGTAGGACTGGTTGTTTCCTTCCAGCTCCTACAGGCAGGATGTGAAGTAGTAGCCATCGTAGATGCGGCACCGAGAGTCGGAGGATACGGAGTACATGCAGCCAAGGTTGCAAGAACCGGAGTTCCTTTCTATCTCTCACATACCATTAAGGAAGTATCGGGAACGGATCATGTTACCGGAGTAACCATCAACGAAGTGGACAGTCATTTCGCACCGATAGCGGGAAGCGAGAAGACCTTCGAAGTCGATACGGTATGTATGGCAGTTGGACTTTCGCCTATGTCACAGCTCCTTAAGATGTCGGGATGTGCCATGGAAGATAATCCTAAGAGAGGCGGTCAGGTTCCTCTGGTTGATGAATACGGAGAAACATCCGTATCCGGAATCTTCGCAGTAGGTGATGTATCCGGAATCGAGGAAGCTTCCTCGGCGATGATCGAAGGAAAGATGGCAGGTGTCTGTGTATCGGAGTATCTGGGTTACATTTCCGAAGAGGAAAAGAAGAAGGAACTGAAAATATTCGAAGAAGACCTGGAAAGTCTGAGACAGGGCATGTTTGCTCCGAAGAACAGAGGAAAACTTATAGAGAAGACCGAAGAGGGAATTGATATATCAAGCAGCCTTTTGAAGAACGGATTTGTGGCTGATGATGAGATCGAAAGATTCCCGGGAGTCACACATAAAGCCGGAATCCATCCGGTTATCGAATGTACACAGAATATTCCTTGTAATCCATGTCAGGATGCATGTCCGAAGGGATGTATCTCAACAGGTGAGAATATCACATATCTTCCGTTTGTTAAGGAAGGAAGCGAATGTATCAACTGCGGAATGTGCGTAGCGAGCTGCTCGGGCCAGGCAATATTCCTGGTAGACGAGGATTGCGGAGACGGAACGGCTACCGTAACACTTCCGTATGAGTTCCTTCCTTTACCGGAACCGGGAGATAAGGGATACGGACTTTCAAGAAGCGGTGAGAAGGTATGCGATGCGGAGGTTGTATCCGTAAAGAGCATCAAGGCATTTGATAATACAAATCTTCTTACCATGAGAGTTCCGAAAGAATATGCGATGAAGGCAAGATTTTTCAAGAAATCCGTAGAGGGATAGGAGTTGATATTATGAATGCGGTTTTAGACAGATCAAAAGATATAGGAGCATATGTTCCTCAGCCGGATGACGACATGCTTATCTGCAGATGCGAGGAGATAACCAAGGGCGAGATCAGAAGAGCGGTGCACGACGGAATGTGGACCCTTACCGAGATCAGACGTTATCTCAGAACGGGAATGGGCCTTTGTCAGGGACAGACATGTTCGAGGCTGGTTAAGGGAATAGTTGCAAGAGAACTGGGAGTATCTCCGGCAGAACTTGAACCTGCCACTGCAAGATCGCCTATGCGTCCTACGGAAATGAAGATATTCGGAAATGAGGAGGTATAGCATATGGTAACGAACAACAAAGCGGATGTGGTCATCGTCGGTGGAGGAATCATCGGATGTGCCATCAGCTATTACCTCAGTAAGAGAGGAAAAAGCGTAATCGTTCTTGAGGGAAGCGATAATATCGGAAACGGAGGATCCTCAAGAAACGGCGGAGGCGTAAGACAGTCGGGCCGAGATCCGAGAGAGCTGCCACTGGCAATGTACGGAATTAAGGAGCTGTGGCCGGGGCTTTCGGAAGAACTGGGAGTTGACTGTGAATATCATAAAGAAGGAAATCTGAGACTCGGTAAAACACCGGAGCATCTGAAGATTTTACAGGGACTTACAGACAGAGCGGTGGCCTGTGGTCTTGATGTAAGGATGATCGATGCGGAGGAAATTAAAAAGATCAATCCATATCTTTCGGATGAGGTTATCGGAGCCAGCTGGTGTCCTACAGACGGACATGCGAATCCGATGGTAACGACTCTCGCATTTTACAAGAAGGCAAGAGAGAACGGTGTCAGATTCATAACAGGTGAAAAGGTTGAAAAGCTCAGAAAGGTTAAGGGAAGACTCCGGGAAGTATATACGAAGGAGAACCTGTACGAGGGTGAGTACGTAGTTGTAGCAGCAGGTTACGAATCGAGAGAAATCCTGGCAACCATCGGTGTGGATGTGCCGATGCATAAAGAGCTTTGCGAATGTCTTGTAACAGAGGCAGAGCCTCATATGTTCAACCAGATGCTGGGAACAGCGGAAGCCGATTTCTACGGACATCAGGCGGATCACGGATCATTCGTATTCGGCGGTATGTCCGGTATGGAGCTTAACAACAAGGACATCGGACCTAAGAATTCACCAAGCAATTCGGCCATAACGGCACCTTGTATATGCCGAGGAATCATGAAGTATTTTCCGGCACTTGCAGATGCAAAGATCGTAAGAACATGGGCCGGTTATCTGGATATATGTCAGGACGGAGTTCCCGTTCTGGGATTTGTAGACGAAGTTCCCGGACTTGTAGTGGCATGTGCCTTTTCGGGTCATGGATTCGGTATCGCTCCTGCGGTAGGTGAGCAGATGGCGATGCTGATAGATGAAGGGCATACAACAGTAGATATTTCCGGATTACGTTACGGAAGATTCAAGGCTAAGATCTAGAATCTCGGAAATATAAACGGAAGAACGGAGGAAAGATTATGAACGTAGCAATTGAAGAATTATCAAAGGTTGAAATTATCACAAAGGAAGCTAAGGTGGAAGAACTTATATCGGAGTTCGGAAAGTTCGGTATCACAGGCATGACAATATACGATGCCATGGGATGCGGAGTACAGCTTGGAACACAGGAGTACGAAGCCGAGAAGAATAAAGCGCCGCAGCTTTTATCAAAGCAGGTTGTTATGGTCGTACTTCCTTCGAAGCAGGTTGATGAATTCCTGAAGTTTGTTGAGAAAGCACTTTACACGGGACATATCGGTGACGGAAAGATCTTCGTATCACCGGTCACAAATGCAATCCGTGTAAGAACGGGTGAAGAAGGAATGGACGCTCTGGTTGAGGGTGATCTGGATTAAAGGAGGAGACTGCGTATGGAACAAAAGAAAGTAGGATTGGGCAGCGTAATAGCTACCGGAGTCGGACTGGTTGTTGCATCCAGCTGTCTGCTCACCCTGGGAATAGGAGCGGGAAGCATCGGTACACCGTTTATCATAACCATGGCGATAGCGTGTGTCGTAAATATCTTAACACTGCTTTCCATAGCGGAACTGAATGCACTTATGCCGAACTTAACAGGCGGTCTGGCACAGTTTTCACTGGCCTGTGTGGGCCCCTTCGTAACCATAATCTGTATGGTAGGCGGATATATTCTCTGTAACTCACTGGCAGGCTCGGTTGAAGGAGCGGTATTCGGAAATGCATTTGCGGAAATGTTTTCAAGCACCGGAATCCCGGCCTGGGTATTTACCGTAATACTTATAACACTTCTGGTCATCACCAACATGAACGGTGTGGATGTGTTCGTAAAGGTTCAGGATTTTGTAGCCTATGCACTTATCTTTTCATTGGTTGCCATGGGTGTCATGGGAGCCTTCGGACTCGGTACAGGTGAGATTGTTGAGCAGCCTGAAGCTCTTGCAACGGATTTTAAGAGTGTTACCGGACTTTGCGGAATTGCATTTTTCCTTTTCGTAGGTGGTGAGTATGTAGTACCGCTTAACAAGAACTGTAAGAATGCAAAAAGAGATATTCCTCTGGGAATGGTTATAAGTATGCTGATCATTCTCGGTATGCAGACATTCCTGACACTGGGATTCAAGAACTATACAAGCTGGGGCGACCTTACATCAAGCACAACACCTCAGATGTTTTACGGACAGGCTTTACTGGGACCTTTCGGAAGATACTGGATGCTTGTCATCACACTTCTGGCTGCTGTCAGCTCGGTTAACACGATCCTCGGTTCTCTGGCATACATTTTAATGGGTATGTCCAAGATCGGACTTCTTCCGGAGTTCTTCCAGAAGACCAACAAGAAGGGAGCGCCTTATGTAGGTATCCTTGTTGAAACCGCAATCTTCGTAGTACTGAACGTAACAGGACTTTCATCAACAGAGTCCATATCATATATGATCTCGGTTCTCGCGATACTTTGGATGATAAGTTACATCGTATCGAATATAAATGTAATCCTTCTCAGAAGAAGACTTCCGTCAGCACCGAGAAACTTTAAAACTCCTTTCGGATATACGGTTCCGATCCTCGGAATTCTGGGTTCGGCATACATGATCTACAGCATCGATCCGTCATGGGAAGTTAAGTTATCACTTTACAAGGTAGTACTTATAACATTGCTTGTACTTGGAATTTACGCATTTATCTGGGTAAAGACCATGGTCAAGAGACCTCTCTTTAAGCCTTATGCGATCAAGGAAGTAATGGCAATGGAAAATGATTTATACACTAAGTATCACAGCCCGAAGAGGCACACAAAATTAGCAACAGAAACAGTAGCAAATGCAAATTAGGAGGATAAAATTATGGGAGACACAAGAATAGATTTATGAACGGCAATTCTCACGGAACTATGATCACATTCCCTGATAATCCTCCGTTCCCTAACATGCCTAAGAGCGGTCCTGACCGTAGATTCATGGCCATGCCTGCATATGTAGGCGGTGAGACCGATATGGCAGGTATGAAATGGTACGGCTCAAATGTAGAGAACAGGGAAAAGGGTCTTCCGAGATCCATCCTTATGGTAATGCTTAACGACAAGGATACGGGTGCTCCTTTATCACTTATGTCGGCAAACCTTCTTTCGGCTTACCGTACTTCCGGTATTCCGGGTGCGGGTGTTAAGAATCTTGCCGTAAAGGATGCAAAGGTTCTCGGTATCGTAGGTCCCGGCGTTATCAATATCACAGCTATCGAGACTTTCGCAGCTCTCAGACCTACACTTGATACACTGAAGATCAAGGGACGTGGCAAGGCTTCCATCGACAGATGTATAGAGTTCGTAAAGGAAAAGCTTCCTCAGTTTACAACCATTCAGGTTGTGGATACTCTTGAAGAGTGTGTAAGAGATTCCGATATCCTCAGTTTTGCAACATCAACTTCCATGGGTATGGACAGAAGCCAGTATCCGTTCGTAAAGGAGGAGTGGATCAAGCCGGGTGCTCTGTTCTGTGTACCGGGATCATGTGACTTCTCCGATGAATATATCTGCAGCGGCAAGGCAAAGCTTGTCTGCGATAACATAAAGCTTTACGAGGCATGGGCAGAGGAATATCCTTATCCGACATACAATCAGATCTACATTCCGGGATGTCTGTGGCTTGACCTTGTACATGACGGAAAGCTTACAAAGGATAAGATCATCAACCTCGGTGCTATCCTTGCAGGTAAGGAAGAAGGAAGAAAGTCCGATGATGAAGTTATAATCTACTCCGTCGGCGGTATGCCTGTTGAGGACGTTGCCTGGGGCAAGAAGTGTTACGAGAAGGCTCTCAAGCTTGGTATCGGAACAAAGCTTAATCTTTGGGAAACACCGTACTTATTCTAAGTCGTTAAGTGTGATATAATCATTCCGTTGAATATATTAAGGAGAATGATATGTCACGGATTTACAGAGAAAACTCACGGAGGTTTTGGGATGATATTCATAAGGATTACGACAGGGCAACTATAAAGGTTGATGACTGGCTTGAGAGATTCGATGATATCATCATGAGCAGTTCGAAACCTATATTGGATCTGGGATGCGGCGGCGGAAATGACACCCTGTATCTTATCGAAAAGGGAAAAGAGGTTATAGCCTGCGATCAGTCCGAAAATGCTATCGCAAATATAATCAAGAATTTTCCCGAAGTTAAGGATACGCGTATCTTTAACATGCTGGACGGACTTCCCTTTGAAGATGATTCTTTTGAGGTTATCATCGCGGATCTCTGCCTGCATTACTTTAACGAATCCGATACGAAGAAGATTCTTTCGGAGATACGCAGGATCCTCATACCGGGCGGAAATCTGATATTCCGTGTGAATTCGGTCAATGATGTAAATCACGGTGCGGGAGAAGGAAAAGAGATAGAACATCATCTCTTCGAAATGAAAGACATGACCATCAAGAGATTCTTCGATGAAGAAGATATCAGATATTTCTTCGGAGATTTCGAGATAGAGTATTTAAACGAAGAGATAATGACCAGGTATAAAACCGAAAAACGTTTATTCAGAGTATGTGTAAAAAGCCCTGATGTTACATAGTAGCATCAGAGCTTTTTTTGAGGTTTAAGCATCATCGCCTGTGACGGCAGAGCTCTGTATGTGATCCATACGGGCATAGCTTCCGCCCAGAGCGATAAGTTCATCATGAGTGCCTTCCTCGGTTATACGGCCTTCTTCGATAACAAGGATCTTATCCGCATTGCGTATTGTAGAAAGACGGTGCGCGATAGCGATAATGGTATGTTCGCCGGCTATCTGATTTATGGCTTTCTTAATCTGTTCTTCGGTTTCCACATCCACGGAAGCGGTGGCTTCGTCGAGGATGATGATCGGTGATTTTCTGAGTATGGCTCTTGCGATAGCCACACGCTGTTTCTGACCGCCGGAAAGTCTGAGACCTCTTTCGCCTACCTGCGTATCATATCCGTCCGGCATGGCAAGGATTGTTTCGTGTATATTTGCGGCTTTCGCGGCTTCCTGTATTTCCTCCAAAGAAGCATCCGGTACGGCGTAGCCGATATTCTCCGCGATAGTTCCGTTAAAGAGAAATGTATCCTGAAGCACGGGAGATATGTTCTGTCTCAGGCTTTCAAGAGTTACATCGGATATATCGTGACCGTCTATACGGATATGACCTTCAGTCGGTTCGTAGAATCTGGATATAAGCTGAGTTAGTGTGGTCTTTCCGACACCGGTAGGACCTACGATGGCCAGCATCTTTCCAGGTGCACACCGGAAGGAAACATCATTCAGTACGGGAACATCATCACTGTAGGAAAAGCTTACATTTTCAAAACATACATCTCCGCTGACATTATGAAGCGGTATGGCATCACTCTTATCCTGTATCTCACAAGGAGTATCGAGAATGGCGATAACTCTTTCGGCTCCCGCCATGGACTGCTGCATATTTTCGAGAAGTGTAGCCATTCCCGTGATCGGTCCGTAGAAAAGACTCATGTAAAGAAGAAATGCAACGATATCTTCAACATTCAGTCCCTGCTTATAGGCCAGAAGACCGCCGTATCCCACAACCAGAATTGTTCCCACGGAAGATATGAATTCTACCGACGGATGAAATACCGCACTGAGTTTAAGGGCATGGAGCATGGCTTTTACGTGATCGAAATTACGTTCGTCCACCTGCTCTGTTTCATAGGATTCACGGCCGAAGGACTGGATCTCCTGAACACCCGACAGGTTATCCTGAAGCTTTCCGTTCAGCTCACCCATTTTCTTCTGGGATATGCGGAAGTAAGGACGTACCTTCTTGGAAAAGATGACACCCGACAGAAGAATCAGCGGGATCGGTGCGCAGGTGATAAGAGCCAGCTTCAGGTTGATCACCAGCAGCACTATCAGAACACCGAAGAAGGTTATAAAGTTTGTAATTGTATCGGGAATGATATGGGCATATAATAATTCGAAATCCCTGGTATCGTTTACCACACGGCTCATCAGGTCACCGGTCTGCTTATCGTGAAAGTATCCCAGATGCATGCGCTCCAGTTTGTCATAGACCTTCGTACGCAGATCGCCCACCAGATACCAGGCTGCTTTATGGGCAAGGTAATTGCTGAGGAATCTGAAGAGTATTCTGGAAAGATACAGTACGACAAGTATTGTCGTAAGAAATCCTATGCGTCGCATGCCTGCTTCATCCACGCCACGCTCCACGATTCCCGTCATGGAGGAAAGGACTTTCGGAGCGGTCAGGTTGACTGCGGTGAGAAGCAGAGTGGAAAGAATTGCGATCACATATAAGGTTTTATATCGAATGGCCTCACGGCTGAGGCGCCAAAGCATTTTCATAAATCAGCCTCCTAATCGGTACAGGTTTCATCATAGATTAGGATAAGCCATGCATGTGATAAATAAAAGAATATAATTATTATCTTTTGACTGTTTTTTGCGGTATAATTTCGAGAAGTACAAAGTATAAGGACGGCGGTTATGCCGATTCTTATCAGATGACAAAAATGTTATTAATGAGTCACTTTAGAGTAAGATTGGCGGAATATACTATGATCATAGATGAAGCAAAATTATACATAACAGAATTATTCAACGGAAATGCTGATGGTCATGACACAGAACACTCGATGCGTGTCTATAAAAATGCCATGGAGATTGCGAAGGGTTATCCCGAGGCTGATCTCTCAGTCATAGCACTGGCGGCACTGCTCCATGATGCGGACGATCACAAATTGTTTGATCATGAGAATAACGAGAATACGCGGGAGTTTCTGAAAACCCGGAATGTGGATGAAGAAGTGACGGAAAAGATCTGCGAAGTGATCAATGCGGTTTCTTTCAGTAAGAACCGGGGCAGAAAACCCGATACCATCGAAGGGGCTATAGTGCAGGATGCGGACAGGCTGGATGCCATGGGCGCGATCGGTATAGCCAGAACATTTGCCTACGGCGGAAAGCACGGCCGTACACTGGAAGACTCGGTGCAGCATTTCTATGATAAACTTCTGGTGCTGAAGGAGAATTTAAACACTCCGGAGGCGAGACGGATGGCCGAAGTAAGACACGGCTTTCTGGAAGAATTCATTGAGGAGTGGAAAAGGGAATGCTGGTAATACAGATTGTAGCTTTTATAATGGCAGTTGTATGCTGGTCGATATTCATACATATGTTCAGAAAGGACAGAAGCAGATATCGCAACTGTTATGTGCTTTTTGCAACGCTGATAGTAACTATGATGTTTATATGTGTCGCAACGGGAGAGGACTACGTGATGCATGTATTCTTCATAATGCTCATGGCGGTGATAATCTTCCTTCTTGTGGTTCCTTTCTTTTTCATCTTCAACGGTATCGTAATGATAAGAAAAGAGGGAAAACATCTGGCACATATGCTTTCTCTGGCTCTGGGAATAGCGATATTCCTGGGTGAGGTGGTAACCTTTGTTCAGGTACTTATATATTCGACGTTGTCATGGGAAGAGATCGATAAGTATTCGAGTTCCGTAATATCTCTTCTGCTTCTGATATTCAGTATGACTGTTATCTACGGATCCATGGAGTTTCTGGTATTTATGATCTACATCCTGTTTCTTCAGATCATTCCGAAGAGGAGGGATTTTGACTATGTGGTAATCCATGGTGCGGGACTTCTCAGAGGAGACAAGGTTTCGAAACTTCTCAGTGACCGTATAGATAAAGCGATAAGTATATACAATAAAGCTCCGAATAAACCGAAGCTTATTCCTTCCGGCGGAAAGGGCGATGATGAGACCATATCGGAAGCCGAGGCTATGAAGAGATATCTTCTTGAAAAGGGTATTCCGGAACAGGATATAATCTTAGAGGACACATCGGCAACAACTTTTGAGAATCTGAAGAACTCAAAAGCGATAATCGACAGTGGATGGGGAAGCAAAAATACAGCCCTTGTGACAAGCAATTATCACGTATACAGAGCTCTCAGATATGCTCGTAAGATCGATCTTAAGTGCACGGGAGTAGGAAGCCGCGTGGCATTTTACTATTGGCCGAGTGCACTTATACGTGAGTTTATAGCTATTATGACAGAGAAAAAACATGCCGTGCTTTTTTTGGGCGGATGGCTCTTTATGGCAGCTTTAATGTTTATGGCATGGAGATAACTTTCCGGGCAGCATGGCTGCCCGGATTTTTTTTGTTGACACAGGATGATTTACGATGTATCATATTATCATTATGATAATAAGAAACAAGGAGGAGGCATCCTATGTGTAAATATAAATATTATAACTATGTGATGGCTGTGCAGACTATCGTTATGATAGTACTGGCATTCTGGATAATGCATTTCACATTTTTTTCCATATATGTACATTACAGCGATCAAACAGAGGCGCTTATGCTTGCGATAATTTCTCTTATAGATGCGGTTCTGCTTATCGTGTCCAGAGTAAGAATGGACAACATAAAAAAAGACAGCTGGAAAATGTATAACATTATGATAGCCGCAACCATGATAATCGCTTATGCAGTGATCAGAATGCTGATCCCGGATAAAGAATCTTTTAACAGTATCAGTTTTGAAATAGTAAAGTCAGCATTCAATGAGATCGCTAAGTATCATTCCTGCAGTGCTCTTAAGCTGAGATATGTGGGAATGCTCTTCTTCGTGGGACTGATGATACTTACGATGATATACTCCTTGGTTTCGATCATCGGAAATACATTATCCTTCAGTAAGAGAGAAGAGTTTTTTGCAAACTGATTTATACTACGAGGTTACTTGACAGTCGAAACCTCTTTCGGTACTGTAAATATCGATGCCGAAAGAGGTTTTTTATGAATAGAGGTGATCGGAATGCGAGACAGAACAGAGCCCTGCATTTACTATGTATGTAAAGATGCGGACTGTAAAAAGGGATATGTAAAAGTAGATTTGAAAAAGTGCAAAAACTGTCCGAAATATCAGCCGAGAAAGAGTTCTCAGAAAAAAGAGTCCGTAAGAGCGAAAAGGCAGAAGGATAAGGACAGGCACGATAAGTGGATATAAAGAGGGATATATATGATTAAAATATACGGAAAATTTACGAATGCGGAAGTTTATAATGTGGAAAACGAACTTTACGCATTGGAAGATTATGCCAGAAAGCAGCTTCAGATGATATGCGATCATCCAAGTGCCGAAGGCAGTAAGATAAGAGTCATGCCCGATGTTCATCCCGGAAAGGTGGGAACCATCGGTCTCACCATGACGGTGGGAGATTCCATTCTTCCCAGCCTTGTGGGAGTTGATATCGGATGCGGCATGACCATGGCTAAGGTTAAGACTAAGGGGCTGCAGTTTCAGCAGCTGGATTCCGTTATCAGGGATAAGGTTCCGGTTGGACCGAGGATCCGTGAGAAGGAACATAAGTATGCCGACAAGATTGATCTGTCGGAACTCAGATGCTATAAGAGCATCAATGCGAGAAAAGCCAACAGAAGTATCGGAACACTCGGCGGAGGCAATCATTTCATAGAAGTGGATAAGGATGAAGATGGTGCTGTGTATCTGGTCGTTCATTCCGGAAGCAGACATCTGGGAATGGAAGTCGCGGATTATTATCTCAGAACCGGCCAGAAGGAAAGCCAGATGAAGAAGCAGGGCTATGCATCCTACGAGATGACCTGTCTTACCGGAGAACTGATGGATGACTATCTTCACGATATAAAGATCATCCAGGAGTTTGCCCGCCTCAACAGAGAGGCCATCATAGATTCCATAGTAAACGGGATGAAGTGGAAGATTGAGGATTCATTTACCTGCATCCATAACTATGTGGACTTTTCGGGAGAAAAACCGATCCTCAGAAAAGGTGCGATAAGTGCCAAGGAGGGTGAGCAGGTCATCATTCCTATAAATATGAGAGACGGTATAATCCTCGGAACGGGACTGGGAAATCCGGACTGGAACTTTTCGGCGCCTCACGGAGCCGGCAGGATCTACAGACGTTCGGAAGTTGCCGAGCATCATACGGTTTCGGATTTCAAGAAAGCCATGGAGGGAATATACTCCATATGTATAAATAAGGACACACTGGATGAGAGTCCCTTCGCTTACAGAGGTATAGATGATATCGCTGCGGTGATCAAAGATACGGTACGGATTGATAAGATCGTAAGACCGATATATAATTATAAGGCCGGTGGAAATAATTGATCATCAGGGAGGATATATAAATGGTAAAGCACATTATCTTATGGCAGTTAAAAGATGAGTTATCAGAGGAAGAGAAGATCAAGGTGAAGGCTGATATCAAGGCCGGACTTGAAGGACTTGCGGGAAAAATTCCGGGACTCATCGAGATACACGTTCAGACAGAGGGACTTGCATCATCCAATGCGGATCTTATGCTGGATTCATCATTTGAAGATGAAGAGTCATTAAAGGGATATGCGGTACATCCGGCTCATGTGGCAGTTGCCGACGGAGCGGTAAGACCGTACACAAAGACAAGAGTATGTCTGGATTATAATGCATAAGAAAAGGCCTGCCGAGGAGTTCGGAAACAGGCGAAAATAAAATTTAAAAATTTTCCATAAAACCAAGCCTCCTCTTCGTATCATAATTAACAGAAGTGGTCAGATACATTGAGGAGGTTTTATCATGAGAAAGAAGATAATAATTGCAAATATACTTGCGGCAATGATGCTTATGGGAACGGCAGGATGCGGAAGCAGCGGAGCAGCCACAAAAGAAGCCCGTGCCCGTACGACAAGCGGTGCGGTAAATTCCCTGGCTATGGAAGGTGCGGCTGTGGATTATGATTATGACTATGAGTATGAAGCTGCTACGGAAGCCGCAGCAAGTGAAGAGTTTGTCGGAATCGCCGATTCGGAAAAGGGCGCTGTACCGGCAGGTGACACAACAAATACCCTTCCGACCATAGATGCGGAAAAGCTGGTTTATCATTGTGACGTACGTTTTGATACCGAGGACTACGAAAAGTCCATCAACGAGCTGAAGTCACTGATGAACACCTACGGAGCTTTCCTTGAAAACGAAAATGAATCCAACAGCGGCGGATACGGATACACTCCGTCTCTTCATACTTATTATGCGACCATAAGAATCCCGTCGGAAAACTATCAGGCATTTCTTGATAACAGCGGTAATATCGGAGAACTTATGAATAAGTCCCAGAATGTTACCAACCTGTCTCAGGAATACTCGGATCTCAGTGCTGAACTGGAAGTGCTGGAAGCAAAGAGGGAAAGTTATCTGGGAATGATGAAGGATGCAAAGACTCTGGACGATATGGAGTCACTTCTCATGGTTGATGAGCGTCTGACGGAAGTAGAGATTTCCATCAACCGCATTAAGACGAGAATGAACAGCATCAATAACGATGTTGCTTACAGCTATATATCCATCGCAATTTCGGAAGTTCGCGAATACGAGGATCCGGTTCCTGAAAGCTTCGGAGAAAAGCTTTCACAGTCCTTCGAGAACGGATGGGAGAACTTCGTTGAGGGATGCATGAACTTCGTATTATGGGCAGCAGAGCACATAATCGGTCTTGGAATCTTCCTGATCATCGTCCTTTCAATCTGGTTTAAGCTGATCCGTAAACCACTTAAGGCTCACAGAGCAAAGCGTAAGGCAGCGAAGGCAGCCCGTAAGGCAGCTAAGGCTGAAGCAGAAGCAACAGCAAAAGCAGCAACAGAAGCAGCGACAGCAACCGAAACTCCGGAAACTCAGCAGAATACAGAGAATTTAGGTTAGAATGACTAAAAGAGCCTGTCGATTTTCGGCAGGCTCTTTTCTTGACAGGAAACTTCGGGCAGAATATAATTTTACGTGCGTTAAGCATAAAATGGTTGAAGAGGATTAGAAGAATGATCAGAACAAACACAAAAGAAAGGCTGCTTGAAGCGGCACTTACTCTTTTTTCGGAGAAGGGGTATGACGGTACCAGCGTGGATGAGATCGCCGAGTCCATAGGTATTAAGGGACCGATCATATATAAATACTTTAAGGGTAAAGAAGCACTTCTTGCGGAGATTGTGGCTATCTCCGATGAAGCATATGAAAAAGGTATGGAAAACGGTCTCAGGGGTGCGGACCGGATAAAATCCGGTGCCGATCTTAAGGCAGTTGCCCTTCAGTCAATTACCATGACTATGGACAACGAAATCGCAAGAAAGGTCAGAAAGCTTTTTACCATCGAACAGTTCAGAAGCCCGATCTTTGCAGATCGTGCTACCAGAAATCAGGTTATAAACCTTCAGTCGGTATTCGCAAAAGTATTCCGTAAAATGATGGCTGACGGAATTATGAAGGAAGGAAATGCGGAGATTTACGCCCTGGAATTCACCGCACCTGTAACACTCATGCTTCAGATGTGTGACAGAGAGCCTGAGAAAAGAGAAGAAATTCTTAAAACCATATCCGAACATATGGATGTGTTTATCGAGAAGTACTGTTAAAAAAACACTTTTTATGGTATATTAGAGCGGTAGTGTTAAAGTGTTTTTGGGGCGGGATACGAATGAAAAGTTTAAGAACTAAAATGACAATTATGATAGTTCTGGTTGTACTCGGAAGTACGGTTATACTTTCATTTATCAGCTTTATGCGAGCAAGCAGCAGTCTTACCGGTCAGTTGAAGAACAACTACGGAGTTGCTTCTCAGAAGTACGCTCTTGAGCTCACCTCGTGGGTAAACACTAACGCTACCATCATCGATACCATGGCGGCGGAGATCGCCGTTAACGGTATATCCTTTGAAGACTACGATGCATTTCATGCATATCTTAAACACAGTAATGAGCTGCTCAATAAAAACGGCTACATTTACGATGTCTATTTTACTTACCCGAATAATTTCATGGTATGTGCCTCCGATTTCATGGCGGACGGAACTGTGGATTTCGTTCATGAGAGAGAGTGGTACACAACGTCGGCTCTTACGGGAGAGCTGTTCTTTTCTACGCCTTATCGTGATTCAGACACGAAAAAGCCGGTCATTACAATTTCCAAAGCTGTTTATAAAGACGGAGAACTGCTGGGCGTTCTTGCGGTGGATATCTTCGTAGATGTTCTGGTGGATATGATCCACGACGCCAATGTGGCGGAGGACAGCTATGCATTTCTCATAGATCAGAATATGAATATGATAGTTCACCCGAACGAGGCTTACGAATATGAAGATAAGCCTGTGGGTGTTATGGATATTCCGGGGGCTCCGTACAGCAGCCTGATGGATGCCATTGCAGCCGGATCCGATGAGATGATCTTTGTGGACGATTACGACGGGGTAAAAAGAGGAATCGTTTATTCCCAGATGACGAATACCAAGTGGTATGTGTGTATCGCCACCAGCAAGTCGGTGCTTTCCGAAGATGTGTTCTCCATGATGAGAGGATTCGTTATTGCGGCGGTGATAGCCATCTCCATTGGTGTTCTTACCGCTATGTTCTTTGCCAGAGTTCTGGACAGGCTCAGTGCCCAGGAGCAGGAATATAAGCAGCGTATGCTGATGCTGGAGAAGCAGGCTGCGGATGAGGCAAATGAAGCCAAGAGCCGTTTCCTGGCGGATATGTCCCATGAGATACGAACACCTATCAATGCCATTATAGGTATGAACGAGATGATACTCCGTGAATCCGACGACAGAGAGATCAAGGGGTATTCGCAGAATATAAAGCAGTCGGGTCATAACCTGCTGCAGCTTATCAACGGAATTCTGGATTTCTCCAAGATCGAAGACGGAAAGATGGAGATTGTTCCGGTGCGTTACAGCGTGGCACCGCAGATCACTTATCTGATGAATTCCATTTCCGAGAGGGCAAAGGCCAAGAAGCTTGAGCTGATCTTCGATATCGATCCGAATCTTCCGTCGGAAATGTATGGGGACGATACCCGTATCAATCAGATCATCATGAACCTTCTTACAAATGCCGTGAAGTACACGGAAAAGGGTTCCGTAACCCTCTCGATAAGTGAGAAGGACAGAAATCCCGACACCGGTGAGATCGTGCTTCATACAGAGGTAAGGGATACCGGTATCGGAATCAAGGAAAGCGATTTGCCTCGCCTCTTCGAGTCTTTTGAAAGACTTGATGTGGTGAGAAACCGTAATATAGAAGGAACAGGCCTGGGAATGACCATTACCAGAAAGCTTCTTGATCTTATGGGAAGCGAGCTTAAGGTTGAGAGTACCTACGGCGAGGGAAGTACATTTTCCTTTGACCTGATCCAGAAGATAGAGAACGAAGAGCCTCTCGGAGATTACAGAGATGCCGTCACCGAGGATGATTCGACGGAATACAGAGAAGCCTTCCATGCACCGGATGCCCGCATCCTTGTGGTAGACGATACCGAGATGAATATCCTGGTAGTGCAGAACCTGCTTAAGAAGACCGGCATTCAGATCGACACGGCTCTGAACGGTCCGGACAGCCTGCAGCTTGCGGAGAAGAATAAGTACGATGTGATCCTGATGGATCAGCGTATGCCGGGAATGGACGGAACAGAGGCCATGAGGCTGATAAGGCTTCTGGAAAACGGGTTCAATACCGAAACCCCTATTATATGCCTTACAGCGGACGTGATAAGAGGTGCCAGAGAAAGATATCTGGAAATGGGCTTCGACGATTATCTTACAAAGCCTGTGGAAGGAAAAGAACTGGAGAAGATGATCAGCAGCTATGTTCCTGCCGATAAGATCGAATATATAAAGGATGAAGCCGATAAGGCGGCCGAAGAAGCCGGCAGCGACGGAGCCTTCCTGAAGGAACTTCGACATAATGGCGTGGATACGGAAACAGGCCTGAAGTTATGTGTGAATGACATCGAGATGTACAGATCCATTCTGGATGCTTATGCGGATGAGTGGAAGATGAAGGCCGACAACATCCGCAGCAGCTATGAAGCCGAGGACTGGGAGAATTACGGAGTATACGTACATTCCCTTAAGAGTACTTCCAGAACCGTGGGAGCCACGGAACTGGCAGACCTGGCAGCGGGACTTGAAGCTGCGGCCAAGGAAGGAAATACGGAAGTTATACGAAGAGACCATGAAAAGACTCTGGAAATGTATTCGGAGCTGGTACGCATTATCAGAGAGAATATAGAAGACAAGGAAGAAGACGACTTTTCCGATGACGATGAGATCATGGAATTCTTACCGGAATAGACAGTAGAGGACAGACAACATGGATGAAGAATTTAAAAGAGTTTGGGCTTATTCGAAGGATAACCTGATGACCGCCATGAGATCCCTGGGATTTCCCGATGAACTGGGAGAAGCGGTGGTAAAGAATCTGGGGAGCCCGAAGGCTATGGACAGGATGACGTCCTATCTCAGGAACGTACGTCCCACAACACCGGAACTGGTGGTGGATGAGATGCTGGCCATAAGAAGTGTGGTGGAAACCTGGAAGGCCAGAAAGGAAAGTCTCGAAGCAAACGCGGCTTATAACGATGTACTGAATTACGGTCTGGGTGACGATGAACCGGATTGGTAGCATAGTATAAAAAAATTTTTTTAAAATTATACTATAAGTATAATGACAAATACCGGAAACTGTGTTATCCTAGGTTACAGCTTTTGAAAAAATATAGGGGTGGGCGTAGTAAACCCCGGAAAGGAAAAGATATGTTCGCAGCTACAATTAACACATATGTAAATAAGATTAGAACTAAGGCGACAACCACTTTCGTGGGTGATTGCTATGATTTAGCGCGTGCATATAAGATAAGCGAATTCAGTGTATTGAAAACGGAGGACGGCTGCGAGATATAAGTTGTCTCTGTACTCATGATACAGTGTGATGAAGGTGTTAACCGCTTGTCTTACATGCGAAGGCAAGCGGTTTTTTTGTTGGAAATTTCATTTCCAAAGGACAGATTTATTTATGGAGGGGACATATCATGCATGAGTATATGATGCCAATGATCGACACAGTAGGTACAGGAAGACAGATCACTGTACTTCGCAAGCAGGCAGGTCTTTCGGTTGCGGACCTGCAGGGAATGTTCGGATTTACAACACCACAGGCTATTTACAAATGGCAGAGAGGCGTTGCGCTTCCGACAATTGACAACCTGGTCGTACTAGCAAATATATTCGGAGTATCAATGGACGAGATAATCGTGCTTGAGGCTTCTTGTGTATCGAAGAGAACGGCCTAAACGCATACCGAACGTGACTAATGAACGGACTTGAGAAAAGGAGACACGGAATTGAAACAGGACAGTAAGATTTCAAAACAGGCCCTGATGCAGTTGAAGGATTATGGGGTAGAACGAGAGGGGATTCTTCTGGAAAGCCCCGTAGATCTTTCCTTCGACGGCGAGTACATCTCGGGTTACATTTTCATGACGAAGGACCGAGTGGGCGTTATGCGTACGGCACTCCCGAAGGATTATGTATATTACTTCAGGGGAGTTGAGAAGGATGCGGACGAACCACAGGATGAGTTCGGGATTTACGATATTAAATTTTTTGATATAGACAAGCTTAAGCATATACATATCGAGCACTTTATAGGCACAAACATCATGACTGCGGAATATGACGGCGTGTACGAACAGATCGTCGCATTTACCAACAGATATCAGGAAGAAATGAATGTGTTCTGCAGGCAGCTGAAGTCTTTTGTTAAGGACGGTGACATTCCTCCGGAAGAGCCCGAAGAGGAAGAGGAGGAAGAGGAAAAGTCCAAGACGAAGAAGAGCAAGCGCTCCATCTTCGGCAGAACCTTAAAGTACTACCTGAAGTATAAGAGAAAGGCTGTAACTCTCTGCATAACATACATTGTGACGGGAGTTATCAGCGTTGCCTGGCCTTATCTCGTAGGTAAGGTTCTCTTTGATCATGTGCTGGAAAAAGATGATGTATATCTCTCAAGCTTCGGACTGGGAGGGAAGTACGGACTGGCCCTCCTTTTTCTTGCCCTGGTAATGATAGGCTGCAAGCTTATCGAAGCCTTCAGCAACTGGCTTCAGATATACGTTATGGCGGATCTGGCCAGCGCGGCGGCAAGGGATATAAAGACGGATGTTTTCGATTCCATGAGCAATCTGTCACTGAGCTTCTTTACAAACAAGCAGACAGGCGGTCTGATGACCCGAGTGCTCAGTGATTCGGAACATGTAAGAGACTTCTTCATCGACGGACTTCCGAGACTCTTTGTTCACGGAATGACGATCATCGCTACATTTGCGGTAATGTACAGACTTAACTGGAAGATGGCGCTGGTAGCATGTATCCTGCTTCCGCTTCTCATAGTAATGACGGTAAAGCTTCGTCCGGGACTCTGGACACTTTCCGGAAAGAGACATCGTGCAGAGAAGGCGGTAAACAGCAAGGCTAACGACAACCTTACGGGAGCCAGGGTAGTAAAGGCCTTCGGACAGGAAAATGCGGAGATAGAAAGATTCCTTCATCCGAATCAGAATCTCTGCGATGCGGAGATAAATATAGTCAGATTGAGAAATCAGTTCGCAATCCTTTATAACATGGTGCAGGAGGTTTCCAGTATCTGGATCTGGATTGTGGGAGTTATCTTCGTACTGAAGACTCAGGAAATCGAACTCGGTGTCCTGATCACATTTGTAGGTTATGTAATGCAGCTTAACGGCCCGATGAACTTCTTCGTATGGGTATTCCGTATGTGGGCCGACAGCATCAATTCCGCAGAGCGTCTTTTCGAGATAATCGACGCTATTCCGGAAATACAGGAGAAGCAGAACCCTGTGAGACTCACACAGCCTCGCGGCGAGATAGAGCTGAAGGACGTAACCTTCGGTTATTCGGTGGGACGCCCGGTTCTGAAAAATATAAACCTTAAGGTCATGGAAGGAGAAATGCTGGGAATCGTGGGACGTTCCGGCGCAGGAAAGTCTACCCTGGTCAATCTCATTTCAAGATTATATGACGTAAACGAGGGATCCATAAAGATTGACGGAACCGATGTGAAGGATCTGGCACTTACGGATCTGAGAAGAAATGTAGCCATGGTTTCTCAGGACACATACATTTTCATGGGTTCCGTGGCAATGAATATAGCTTACGGCAACGAAAATGCAACAAGAGCCGACATAATCCGTGCGGCTAAGCTTGCAAGTGCCCATGAGTTCATCTCAAAGCTTCCTGACGGATACGATACCATTATCGGAGCTTCGGGTAAGGAGCTTTCGGGAGGAGAGAAGCAGAGGATTTCCATCGCAAGAGCAATCCTTGCGGATCCGAAGATACTCATTCTCGATGAGGCTACAGCCAGTGTGGATACGGAGACAGAGAAGGCTATCCAGAATTCTCTTAAGTTCCTGGTGAAGGGAAGAACAACACTTTCCATCGCCCACAGATTATCTACACTTCGTGATGCCGACAGACTCATTGTTATCGACGGCGGCCGTATCGTGGAGGAAGGAACGGAAGAAGAACTGAACAAGCTTCCTGACGGAATCTTCAAGACTCTTCTGGACCTTCAGAATAAGTCGCTGGCGCTGAATACAAGTTTTTAGTTGTTTTAACAGGAGGGGATATGGCAGACAATTCATTTGATCAAAACAACACTATAAACATTTATGAGAAGAAGGCCGAGGAAATGACGGCAATCCATATCATTTCCAAGGATGATAAATTCGAAGAGACCGAAGGTGGTTTCGTAAGCCTTGATTACGACGGGGTTCACTATGACAGGATCAAGGTGGTAAGGCTTTTTCCTTTCTCGGATGCCGACAGATATCTTTCAATTAGAGAGCACGGCAACGGGGAGCGGGAGATAGGCATAATCGAAGACCTGGACAGTATGACAGATAAGACCAAAACCATACTTAAGAAGCAGCTGAAGCTCAGCTACTTCACCCCGGTGATAAAGAAGATATACAGCATAAAAGACGAATACGGTTACGCCTACTTCCGAGTACTTACCGATAAGGGCGAGTGCAAATTCGCCATAAACATGGGTTCGAATGCGGTTACAAAGCTTTCCGACACACGACTCATCATTATGGACGTGGACG
Source organism: uncultured Lachnospiraceae bacterium (assembly GCA_902780985.1). Next base: position 25,905 of record CACZHN010000029.1, read on the forward strand.
AAAACCGCTTCGAGATCCGTGACGTGGATGAACTGACCCACAAGGAAAGACGAATGCTTGATCTCTTCCTGTAAAATGACACACGGGGACGGAGGTTAAGTAGTCAAAATGACTACTTAACCTCCGTCCCCGAGGATTCAAAATTTTGAGGGTGACTGGAATATGATATTACGATATATGCTTCCGACGAATATTGAGAAGACTGTGGATCTGACAGGAGATGAGAAAGTATATTACGCCGTGCCGGTGGATATTGATGACGACGGCAACTGGTCGGATAACTCCTACCTCGTGGTGACCACCACAAAGATCTTTATATTCAGAGGAGAAGACAAAAAAGTTTATAATGTAAGCGATTTCGATAAGATATCCGCGGAGCCGGGAGTGGGCGGCGGAATACTTACGGGAACGAAAGACGGCACCGATATGGTACTGGTCCACTACTCAGCCAAGCACAGAGCCAGATTTGCCTATGTGGCAAGAGGTCTCAACATCCTTATATCGGGAAGATACGAGGAGGTTGTCAGCAGCGAGTATGAGAAAATATGTCCGAAATGCGGGCGTGCCATTCCGGGTACCAAGCTGTGTCCGAAATGCTCGAAGCAGGGAGGATTCCTGCATGTATTTAAGAAGATGGCGACACCTTATAAGAAGGAATTCACCGGAGTATTCTTCATAATGGTTCTGGTAGCCATAACAACGCTCCTTAATCCGGAGATTCAGAAGCATCTTATAAATGATGTGCTGGAGAAAGGGGGCAACCTGAAGGACGCCCTGATATTCCTTTCCATCATGTTTGCTCTCAGCGTTGCCATAGTAATACTGAACATCATGAAGAGCAACTCAACCGCAAGACTGGGTGCGAAGATATCGGCGGATCTCAGGGTTGAGATATTCAAGAAATATCAGCAGCTTCCGCTGGAATTCATCAACGACAGAAGACCGGGAGAACTGCTGAACAGGATCATACAGGATACCACATTTAAGAAAGGACCAAGCTATGATCAAAAACCAGTGGTATGCAGTGCTTTCTTCCCATCAGCTTAAGAAGGGGCAGGTACTGGGGGCAAGGAGATTTGGAGAGAATCTGGTCTTTTACAGGACAGGGAAGGGGCAGATCGGATGCGCG
>CACZHN010000030.1 GCA_902780985.1 uncultured Lachnospiraceae bacterium
CAGAGTGGTGGGCACTTAAGAAGATCTGGGATATGGGTCTTCTCTATAAGGGCTTTAAGGTTGTGCCTTACTGCCCACGCTGCGGTACCCCGCTTTCATCTCATGAGGTTGCTCAGGGATACAAGGCTGTTAAGGAACGCTCAGCAGTAGTTCGTTTCAAGGCTAAGGTTGCTGAAGGTGAGGAGCAGTATTACTTCCTCGCATGGACCACAACTCCATGGACACTTCCTTCAAACGTAGCACTCTGCGTAAACCCTGAAGAGTCATATGTAAAGATCAAGGCTTGTGACGGATATACATATATCATGGCAGAAGCCCTTCTTGATACAGTAATCGGCGGACTTCTCGAAGAGAAGGACAAGGAAGGAAATGCAAAGTACAGTGCTCTTGATAACGGCAAGGCTTATGAGATCCTTGAGAAGTATGTAGGTAAGGATCTTGAGTACAGAGAGTACGAGCCGCTCTACGCTTCAACAGGAGAGGCTGCAGCTAAGCAGCGCAAGAAGGGACATTTCATCGTAGCGGATAACTACGTAACAATGTCAGACGGTACAGGTATCGTTCATATCGCACCTGCTTTCGGTGAGGATGACGGACGTGTAGGACGTAAGTACGACCTTCCATTCGTTCAGTTCGTAGACGCTGCAGGTAACATGACAGAGGAGACACCTTTCGCAGGACTCTTCGTAAAGGATGCGGATCCGAAGGTACTTGTTGATCTTGATTCAAGAAACCTTCTGTTTTCAGCACCTAAGTTCGAACATGACTATCCATTCTGCTGGAGATGTGATACACCGCTCATCTACTACGCAAGAGAGTCATGGTTCATCAAGATGACAGAAGTAAGCGACCGCATGGTTGCAAACAACAATACAGTAAACTGGATTCCTGAAGGAATCGGTAAGGGACGTTTCGGCGAGTGGCTGAAGAACGTTCAGGACTGGGGTCTTTCACGTGACCGTTACTGGGGAACACCTCTCAACGTATGGGAGTGCCCGGACTGCGGTAAGAGAGACGCTATCGGTTCTATCGCAGAACTGAGAGAAAGAGGAAAGATGGATGACGGAAGCGAGGTTCCTGAGGATATCGAGCTTCACAGACCGTTCATCGACGGCGTAGCCATCACATGTCCTGACTGCGGCAAGCCTATGCACCGTGTTCCTGAAGTTATCGACTGCTGGTTCGATTCAGGTGCTATGCCATTTGCACAGTGGCATTATCCGTTTGAGAACGAAGACATCTTCAACGATAACTTCCCTGCAGACTTTATCTCAGAGGCTGTTGACCAGACACGTGGATGGTTCTATTCACTTATGGCTATCTCAACACTTCTCTTTGATAAGGCACCTTATAAGAACGTTATCGTTCTCGGTCACGTTCAGGATAAGGACGGACTTAAGATGAGTAAGTCCAAGGGAAATGCAGTGGATCCTATGGAAGCTCTCGAGAGCTTTGGAGCCGATGCTATCCGTTGGTATTTCTATACAAATTCACAGCCATGGCTTCCTAACAGATTCCACGAGGATGCTGTTAAGGAAGGTCAGCGTAAGTTCATGGGAACACTTTGGAACACATATGCGTTCTACACACTTTACGCTGAGATCGATCAGTTCAATCCTCTGGATTACGAACTTGATATCGAGAGCCTGTCCATCATGGATAAGTGGCTGCTTTCAAAGCTGAATACAGCTATCAAGACATTTGACGAGCACCTGGGCAACTACAAGATCCCTGAAGCCGCAGCTGTTCTTTCAGAGTTCGTTGACGACATGAGTAACTGGTATGTTCGCCGCGGCCGTGAGAGATACTGGGTAAAGGGTATGCCACAGGATAAGATAAATGCATACATGACACTTTACACAGCGCTTGTAACTATCTGTGAAGTAGCGGCCCCTATGGTACCGTTCATCACCGAGAGCATTTATCAGAACCTTGTTAGAAATATTGATAAGGACGCACCTGAATCAATTCATCTCTGTGAGTTCCCTGAAGCAAACGAGGAACTTATCGATGCAGAGCTTGAGGAGAAGATGGATGAGATCCTTAAGATTAAGACATACGGCAGTGCTGCACGTAATACAGCGAATATCAAGAACAGACAGCCTATAGCAAATATGTACATCAAGGCTGCTAAGGTTCTTGACGGAGAGTATCTTGATATCGTAAGAGATGAGCTGAATATCAAGAATGTTGAGTTCAAGGATGACGTATCCGAGTTCTCTACATACATTTTCAAACCACAGCTCAGAACTGTAGGACCTAAGTACGGAAAACTGTTGGGTGGTATCAAAGAGTATCTTGCTAACGTTAACGGAACGGAAGCTATGAATGCTCTTAAGGCAGAAGGTGCACTTAAGTTCGAGGTAAATGGTGAAGAAGTAAGTCTCGCCGAAGAAGATCTTCTCATTGAGGTTGCTCAGAGTGAAGACTTCGTGACAGAGGGCGATAATACTGTGACAGTAGTTATAGATACAAAGCTTACGCCGGAACTTATCGAGGAAGGCTTCGTAAGAGAGATCATTTCCAAGGTTCAGACCATGCGTAAGGAAGCGGGTTTTGAAGTTATGGACCGCATAACACTCTACATGGACAACAACGAAAAGCTTGCAGGAATCGTTGCGGCAAATGACGACAAGATCAAGACTGCTGTTCTCGCAGAACATATCATTCTCGGTCAGATGGCCGGATTTACAAAAGAATGGAATATTAATGGCGAAGACGTCATCATCGGAGTAGCAAAATAACTCGTTCCGTTCAAACAAACCAAGTACTAAGGAGGATGGGCTTATGGTTAAGATTGCAAGTGTAAACAAGGAACAGTTCAAAAAAGAGGTTGCTGCGAACGTCAAGATGCTTTACCGTAAGACTCTTGATGAAGCTACACCACAGCAGATTTATCAGGCTGTCAGCTATGCTATCAAGGATGATATCATTGATAGATGGATAGCTACTCACAAGGTTTATAAGAAACAGAACGTTAAGAAGGTTTATTACCTTTCAATGGAGTTTCTTATGGGACGTCAGCTGGGTAATAATCTGATCAACCTCGGTTACTATAATGAGATTAAGAAAGCGCTTGAGGAAATGGGACTCGATATAAACTTTATCGAGGATCAGGAGAGAGATCCTGCTCTTGGTAATGGTGGTCTCGGACGTCTTGCAGCTTGCTTCCTTGATTCTCTTTCAACACTTGGATATCCTGCTTATGGCTGCGGTATCCGTTATCGTTACGGTATGTTCAAGCAGGCTATCGTTGATGGCGCTCAGGTAGAGGAACCGGATGACTGGTTAAAGAATGGATATCCTTTTGAAGTGAAGCGTGCAGAGTATGCATGTGACGTTAAGTTCGGTGGATATGTAAGAGTAGAAAACAGAGATGGAAGAAATCATTTCATCCAGGAAGGCTATCAGTCAGTTCGTGCGGTACCTTATGATATGCCGATCGTAGGATATGGCAACAATGTTGTTAATACACTCCGTATGTGGGATGCTGAGGCACCACAGGAGTTTAACCTTAACTCTTTTGACAGAGGTGAATATCAGAAGGCGGTAGAGCAGGCGAATCTTGCCAGAACTATCTGTGAGGTTCTTTATCCAAATGATAATCACATTTCAGGTAAGGAACTCAGACTGAAGCAGCAGTACTTCTTCGTGTCTGCTTCACTTCAGACAGCAATTGCCAAGTTTAAGGAAAATAATAAGAAGATATCTGACCTTCCTAAGAAGGTTACCTTCCAGATGAATGATACACATCCGACACTTACTGTTCCGGAACTTATGCGTATTCTTATGGATGAGGAAGGCCTTGAGTGGGATGAGGCATGGGACATCACAACAAAGACCTGTGCTTATACAAACCATACTATTATGTCAGAGGCTCTCGAGAAGTGGCCTATCGAGCTGTTCTCCAGACTTCTGCCACGTGTATATCAGATAGTTGAAGAGATTAACCGCCGCTTCGTACAGAAAATCGAAGAGACTTATCCTGGAGATCATTCAAAGGTTAAGTCCATGGCTATCCTCTATGACGGACAGGTTAAGATGGCACACCTTGCTATCGCCGGTTCATACTCAGTTAATGGTGTTGCAAGACTTCATACTGAGATTCTCAAGAAGAGAGAGCTTAAGGATTTCTACGAGATGAATCCTAAGCAGTTCAATAATAAGACAAATGGTATTACACAGAGAAGATTTGTTCTTCACGGTAATCCACTGCTGGCTGACTGGCTGAATGCTAAGATCGGTAATGAATGGGTTACAGATCTGTCCCAGCTTTCAAAGCTTAAGACTTATGTTGATGACAAGAAGTATCAGCAGGAGTTCATGAATATCAAGTATCAGAACAAGGTACGCCTTGCTAAGTATATCAAGGAGCATAACGGAATTGATGTTGATCCTACATCTATCTTCGATGTTCAGGTTAAGAGACTTCATGAGTATAAGAGACAGCTTCTCAATATACTCCATGTCATGCATTTATATTCAGAGCTCAAGGAAAATCCTCAGTTCGATATGTATCCGACAACCTTCATCTTCGGAGCAAAGGCTGCTGCCGGATATAAGAGAGCTAAGCTTACCATCGAGCTTATAAATGCGGTGGCAGACGTTATCAATAACGATGCTTCCATCGACAACAAGATCAAGGTAGTCTTCATTGAAGATTACAGAGTATCAAACGGTGAGATAATCTTCGCTGCTGCCGATGTTTCAGAGCAGATCTCAACTGCTTCACGTGAGGCATCAGGTACAGGTAACATGAAGTTCATGGTAAACGGTGCTCTTACACTGGGAACTATGGACGGTGCAAATGTAGAGATCGTTGAAGAGGTCGGAATCGACAATGCATTTATCTTCGGTCTTTCGGCAAATGAAGTTATGAAGTATGAGAAAGAGGGCGGATATAACCCTTGGGATATCTTCAACTCAAATCATAATGTAAGACGCGTTCTTACACAGCTCATCAACGGTACATATTGTGATGATACGGAGAAGTTCAGAGATCTGTATGATTCACTTACAAAAGAAGACGTTTACTTCATTCTTAAGGATTTCGATTCTTATGCAGAGGCTCACAGAAAGGTTGATGCCGCTTACAGAGATGAGAAGGCCTGGGCAAGAATGGCTATGCTGAATACAGCTTCGGCAGGAAAGTTCTCATCGGACAGAACTATCGAAGAGTATGTTAAGGATATCTGGAAGCTGAAGAAGGTTGAAGTTACCCTTGACGAGGAGCCTGATAAGAAAAAGAAGAAGTAAATTCGGTTTGCACATGCTGAAAAAATGTGTTAGTATGTTACGCGAACAGATGAATAACAAATAAATAGGAGATAAGAACTATGGAAAGAATCAAGACTCTTGAAACAAGAAATCTTTGTGAGAGCGCTAAGAACGGTGGATGCGGCGAGTGCCAGACATCATGCCAGAGCGCATGCAAGACAAGCTGTGGTGTTGCTAATCAGAAGTGTGAGTCACAGTCAAAGTAAATAAGAGTTAAACTTTAAGAGGCCGCCCGAACAAAGGCGGCTTCTTTAGTCATGGGAGAATAAAATGGTTCATCAGTATAAATTAAACGGATATAACATAGTACTGGATACCTGTTCGGGTTCTATACATCAGGTGGATGATGTGGCTTACGACATCATAAAGCTTTTCCCTGATAAGAGCGAGGACGAGATCGTATCCGAGATAATGGATACCTACGGAGATCGTCCCGACGTAACTCCTGAGGATATACGTCTGTGCATCGATGATGTAAGATACCTCAGAGACAATCAGAAGCTTTACACACCGGACAGCTATGCACCTCTTGCGGGAGAGTTCAAGAAGAGAAGCGGAGATGTCATCAAGGCCCTCTGTCTTCATGTATCCCATACCTGTAACCTGAACTGCAATTACTGCTTTGCAAGTCAGGGAAGATATAACGGTGAAAGAGCCATCATGAGTCTTGAAGTAGGAAAGCGTGCCATAGATTTCCTGATCGAGAATTCCGGAACAAGACACAATCTGGAGGTGGATTTCTTCGGCGGCGAGCCGCTTATGAACTGGGATGTCTGCAAGCAGATAGTGGAATACGCACGTTCCGTGGAGAAGCAGCACAACAAGAATTTCAGATTCACGCTTACCACCAACGGTATGCTGATCGATGATGAAGTTATAGATTTCTGTAACAAGGAAATGAGCAACGTGGTACTCAGTCTGGACGGTCGTAAGGAAGTTCATGACCGTACACGTAAGGACTTTGCGGGCAACGGAAGCTACGACAAAATCGTTCCGAAGTTCCAGCGTCTCGTGGAGGCCAGAGGAGGCAAGGGTTACTACATGAGAGGAACCTTCACTCACCTGAACACAGACTTCACCAAGGATATCTTTGCCATGGCGGATCTGGGCTTTACAGAGCTCAGCATGGAGCCTGTAGTATCAAGTCCCGACGATCCTCTTGCACTGACCAAAGAAGACCTTCCTGTCATCATGGAGCAGTACGAGATCCTGGCCAAGGAGATGCTCCGCCGCGAGGAAGAGGGACGTCCGATTACATTTTACCATTACATGATCGACCTTACATCGGGTCCTTGTATATATAAGAGAATCTCGGGCTGCGGTTCGGGAACGGAATATATGGCCGTTACTCCTTGGGGAGACCTGTATCCGTGCCACCAGTTCGTAGGCGAGGATGATTACTGCCTCGGAAATATCTGGGACGGCGTCAAGAATACGGAGAAGCAGGATGAGTTCAGAAGCTGCAATGCTTATGCGCGTCCTGACTGCAACGACTGCTGGGCTAAGCTTTACTGCTCCGGCGGCTGCGCCGCAAATGCATTCCACGCCACAGGCAGTGTAACAGGCATTTACGAATACGGCTGCGAGCTTTTCAGAAAGAGAATGGAATGTGCCATCATGATCCAGGTGGCTCATAATGCACATCCTGAGCTGTATAAGACTGCCGAAGGTGCTCCGACGGGAGAGGCGGCAGCAGGTAACTGTGACGATCAGAGTAACTGCGATACCTGCAGTGACTCCGAAGAACTTAGGAGATGCTGATTATTGCTATGAATACGGCAAAAGGAAGTATAACTGAATTTATTGACGGATATGCGGAGTCTCATATGACGAGACTCCACATGCCGGGACATAAGGGTAGGGCTGTTCTCGGAATCGGGGACGGCCTTAATGCTATGTTTGAAAGAGATATAACGGAGATAGAGGGGGCGGATGCTCTCTACTCTGCGGACGGCATCATAAGAGAGAGCGAGAAGAGGATGGCGGCGGTTTACGATACTGTCGGTACATATTACTCGGCAGGGGGCTCATCCCAGTGCATCAAGGCCATGTGCTGCCTTGCCGTAAGAGATATCGATTCTCCGATAATAGTGGCGGGACGCAATGCCCACATATCCTTTATCCATGCTGCGGGGCTTCTGGGCTTCGGTATAAGCTGGCTGGAGGGAGGAGAATCTCTTTGCGAGTGCAATGTAACGCCGGAGATCCTGTCTGCTCATCTGAACCGTCTGAAGGAAGAAGGAAAGGCAGAGAGAGTTGCGGCTATCATGGTCACAAGTCCCGACTATCTGGGAAATATGCTTGATATCAGAGGACTGGCAGAGGTCGCTCACGATTTCGGATGCCTGCTCCTTACTGACAATGCCCACGGGGCATATCTTGCCATGCTGAAAGGGAACCGTCACCCTATAAATCTCGGGGCTGACATGACGGCGGATTCGGCTCATAAGACACTTCCGGTCCTTACGGGCGGAAGTATGCTTCATATATCGAAGACGGCACCGGGATATCTTCCGGAGGACGTAAAGCAGGCGATGCTTCTTTTCGGTTCCACAAGTCCGTCCTATCTTATCATGGAATCCATGGACAGGATCCTGCCTTATCTGGAAGAGCAGAAGGCGTGTCTTGCCGAGACGGGGGATAATGATTACGAAGCCTGTGCCCGCAAAGTGAAGCGTTTTACGGAAGAACTGACAGGTTCGGGCTGGACAGTGACAGGCGATGAGTGCCTGAAGCTTACCGTAAAAGTTCCGGGACGGGGCGAGAAGCTTTCGCAGGAACTGAGAAGCCGCGGTATAGAATGCGAATTCGCGGACAGAGACTTTCTTGTCATGATGTGGTCACCGGCAAATCCGGAGGAGGATTACGAAAAGGTGAGCCGCGCATTTGCGGAGCTGAAGGATGAATTTACCGACAGCGCTGAGGTTAGCGGTCCGGGAATCGGTTATAAACTTCCGGAAGTAAAGTACAGCTGCAGGGAGGTTATCTTCAGCGGATATGAGACAGTGGATACGGATATGTCCTGCGGAAGGATAGCGGCCGAGGCTGCGGCAAAATGCCCTCCCGCAATACTCCCGGTGGTACCTGGAGAAGTGATAGATGAGGACATAATTAAGATACTTAAGTACTACGGAATTAAGAAGATAAAAGTGATAAAAAGACCGTAAAAAGTCAGAATATTCTGATTGGTTAATGGACGTTTATAGAGTATAATAATATTGGGTTAATTTTTGTATTTTTACTCATGGGGAATGCTTATGCGTCTGGAAATCGATCGGGGAAAAAGGAAGATGCTGGATGAGCTGTATAATGCTTTATCCGTAGTTGCCGAAGGATCCTACGTTTTTGTCACCGACCTGGAATCGGATATGTCAAGGTGGTCGAAAGAAGCGGTGGATTTATTCGGATTGCCCGGAGAGTACATGAACAATGTAGGAGATATGTGGGCAGAGCATATTCATCCTGATGACAGAGAGGAATACAGGGACAGCATAGGCCACATATACATGGGTTCCGACGACAGCCATGATATGCAGTACAGAGCCAGAACAAAGAAGGGTACATATGTGGTATGTACCTGCAAAGGTGTCGTTATCAAAGACGTTAAGGGCAAGCCGGCATATTTCGGCGGTGCCATCAAAAACCACGGAATCCAGAGTTACGTGGATACGGTTACGGGACTCAGATCTCTTTACGGTTTCTTCCAGGATCTCAGGGACATTTTCCTGAACAAAGAAGAAACTGTCATAATGCAGGTGGGGCTCAGTAACTTCTCTTCTTACAATGAAGTTTTCGGATACTCCTTCGGAAACAGAATTCTCCAGCAGCTCGGAAGAATGCTCCAGAAATTATTTGAAAATACAGGTCTTGTATACAGAATGGACGGCACGAAGTTTGCGGTGATAACTCATACCCTGAATAAGGATGAGGTTGCCGGGCTTTATGAGAAACTTCGTGATACCGCCGGAAAAGACTTTTATATAGACGGCCATCGTATAGGGGCGGCGCTGAATGCGGGAGCGGTTGTGGTTGATAATTTCGATATCACCGATAAGACCGTATACTCCTGTCTTAAGTACGCTTATTATACGTCCAAGAATACCAAGATGGGCGATTTTGTGCTGTTTGAAGATTCGCTGAATGACGAGAACAGACATAAGCTGGATAAGCTCAGGGTTATAAGAGAGAGCATTACCGAAAACTGCGACGGCTTCTTCTTATGCTATCAGCCGGTGGTGGATGCGGAGACGGAACGCCTCAAGGGTGTGGAAGCCCTTATCAGATGGGAGAACGATGAGTACGGCATGGTTTCTCCGAATGATTTTATCCCTGTGCTGGAACAGGATCCGCTGTTCCCGAAGCTGGGAACCTGGATACTCCGAAAGGCCATGGCCGACGGCAAAAAGATGCTGGAGAAGTATCCCGATATAAAGATAAATGTAAATCTGTCCTATGCTCAGATGGAGAAGGACGGATTTGTCGAGGAAGTTACGGAAGCGGTACGCGATCTGGACTTCCCGCCTGAAAACCTCTGCCTTGAGATTACCGAAAGGTGCCGTCTCATGGATAAGGAACTTCTGAAGGATATCGTGACACTTCTGAAGGATATCGGCATAGCAATAGCCATGGACGACTTCGGAAACGGATTCTCTTCACTGGGAACCATGAGAGAGATCAGGCCTGATATAGTAAAGGTCGACAGAGCGATGGTCAGAAACATCGAAAGCAATCAAACCGACAAGAGTACCGTAAGATACATCTCGGAGCTTGCGGACGGATTTGATGCGGAGCTCTGTGTAGAGGGCGTGGAAAACGCTCAGATGAGAGATATTTTAAGAGAGTATAATGTAAAGTCACTGCAGGGGTATTATTATTCAAAACCTGTACCGTTTGATGAATTATGTGCTTTGGAGATATAAGTCTATATGAAAAAGCTGCTTCATTGGTTAGGAATTGAAAAAAGATCCGAATATGTTGACGAGTACTTCACCGTAGCCAACTTTAAATCCAGTATATACATGTCCATCGTTATAATCGTACTGGAAGCCTGGATGCTGATCAGCCTGTTTTACAGGTGGTTTTCGGGCGACGAATCGAGGACGGATGAATGGTATGTCCAGCATATGGTGTGGTATCTGGTCTTTCTTGCCACAGCAATCACTATGATCTTTTTATCCGTGAGATATCTCAGAAAAAGTGTGAGCAGGATCAAGGGAAAGTTCTGGGGAACTCTCGTGATGATCGTTTTTTCGGGCATTGCCGTGTATTTCGGAATCTCCATATCCTATTCCGATTACATCAAGGGCGAACAGATACTCTGCTTTGTCATGATGATGATCTTCGTTGTGGGCCTGCTTAACTGGCGGCCGATCATATCCATCCTATTTACCGGTGCAATCTTCACGGCATTTTATATCATGATGTATAGGGCTCCGGAAGTGGAAATGACCTATGCCACGAAGGTAAATTACTTTACTTTCTGGATATCGGTAGTCATGCTCAGTCTGGCGGTGTATCATCAGCGTCTGGCAGAGGCCGAGAAAGATGAGCAGCTGGAACTGAAGTCGGTAACGGATGAACTGACCGGCATACCGAATATGACCTACTTCTGCCGCGAGACAGGGAATGCATTTAAAGATATTTCCAAGAAGGAAAGAATCCTTCTCTATATGGATGTGGCGAATTTCAAGGCTTATAACGAGAAGCACGGTTTTGAAGAGGGAAATGCACTCCTCCGTACGGTGGCGGAAAAGATCGGTGAATGTTTCAAAGACTCGATATATGCAAGGCTTTCCGATGACCACTTTGCGGTTTATACCGAAAAGGACGAAGTACGGGAGAAGCTGGAAGTCCTTCAGAAATATGTATCGAATAACCATCCGAATACCAGGCTCAAGATGAAGGTGGGAGCATATATTCCGGCGGAACCGGATGAGGATGTATATATTGCCCTGGACCGTGCCAGATATGCCTGCTCCATGATCAAGAAGATCTACGAGAAGGATTATAACGAATACGATAAAAAGCTGGATGAGGATTTCCATCGTAAGCAGTATGTGGTGAATCATATAGACGAAGCGGTGGAAAAGGGATACATAGAGGTATATTATCAGCCGGTGGTATACGCAAAGGATAGGACCATATGTAACTTTGAGGCACTGGCAAGATGGAAGGATCCCGTGTACGGATTTATGAATCCGGGACATTTTATATCCGCACTGGAAGAGTACAGGCTTATTCATAAGCTGGATAAGAAAGTGCTCGAAATAGTGTGCAGGGACATCAGTAATCACATGGGAGAGATGAATAAGGTCGTTCCCGTGTCGGTCAACTTCTCCAGGCTGGATTTCGAGCTTATGAATGTGGCCGATGAGATGACCGAGGTGATGAACAGGTACGGCGTTACCAAGGATTATCTCTATGTGGAGATAACGGAGAGCGCTCTCACGGACGGCGAGGGTAGAGTCAAGGCTGCCACAAATCTTATGAAAGACAAGGGAATACAGCTGTGGCTGGATGACTTCGGAGCGGGATATTCGTCCCTCAACGTACTTAAAGATTTTTCGTTTGATGTATTGAAGATAGATATGGGCTTCCTGAGGAATTTCGACAGTAATGGAAAATCCAAAACCATAATAAACAGCATAGTTCATATGGCGGAGCTTATGGGAATGAGAACTCTGGTGGAAGGAGTCGAGACCGAAGAGCAGGCAGAATATCTGACATCCATCGGATGTGAGAAGCTGCAGGGATATTTCTTCGGTAAGCCGAAGCCGCTTTCGGATTATGTTCAGGAGGAAAATGTATGAGAAACAGAAGATTGCATGCCGGCGACGTGGTAAAGCATTTCAAAAGAGAGACCGTTACGGATGACGAGGCAAAGGCAAATAAATATCTGTACAAGATAGTTGCCATTGCGGAGCATACCGAGACCAAGGAAATGGTGGTGGTCTATCAGGCTCTTTACGGTGATTTCCGTATGTATGTGCGCCCTTACGACATGTTTATGGGTAAGGTGGATCAACAGAAATATCCTAATATAAAACAGAAGTACCGTTTTGAAAAAATCGGTAATGACGAAGACCCGATAGAAAAATGATTTTATTGAAAATAAAACATAAAAATGCTATTATGTAGAGTGGGATTTCGTAGAAATAGATACGTTTTTTAATGGTGTATTCAAAGGGGGTTTAGGATGTTAATTTCAGACAGAGTCAGTGTTATTCAGCAGCTTCAGGACGCTTGCAGGAGTGATGAAGGATTACTTATGCTTATCAACCTTGACAGTTTCGAACTCTTCAATGACGTATACGGTCATGACATGGGTGATGTGATGCTGGAGAAGTGTATCGAGATCATCAACGACTGCTGCGAGGATAGTGATATCAAGGGCAGCCTCGGAGGAGACGAGTTCGTTGTATTCTGCAGAGGACTTCTTGACAAGGGGGCATTTGCAAGACTTGCGGCTGAGATCAACAAGAGAATATCTGCTTCTGCAAAAGAACTCATCGGAACTGATATGAAGATCCTTCTTGGTGCTTCTATCGGTGGTGTATTTATTCCGGAGCACGGAAGAATTTACGAAGAGTTATTCCATAAGGCAGATCTTGCGCTTGAGTATATAAAGCAGACAGGCAACCACGGTTGTGCTTATTACAATAAGTCCGATGTGGAAGGCGAGCAGATTGACGGCCTTGAAACAATCAGTAAGTCAATGGATGAGGGCAATCATTACAGAGGAGCTCTCTGGCTGGATTATGATTATTTCAGCATTGTATATAAGTATGTCAGAAGATATATTCAGACATATAAGGGAGTTGCATCAAAGCTTCTTATTACGATCGAGCCTACACAGGATATAAGCATGGAGGATTTCACAGAGATCGCCAAGGCTTTCGGTAAGGTTGTAAATCATACTCTCAGAAAGAGTGATATCATGATGCAGAGCCGTACAAACCAGTACTTTATACTGCTTCCGGAAATGACGGACAGATATATCGAGAAGGTTCGTGAGCGTATCATGTATCAGTGGGAAGATACAGATTACTTTGATGTTACGGATATCATTTTCGAAGCCGGAACTATCGTAGCTCAGGATGATGATTGATCATATAGATTAAACTTTATAAGCATAAAAAACAGGCCATCTCTTTCGAGATGGCCTTTATTATTTGTCTTGTCTTATGCTTCCTTCATAGCAGCGAAGCCTGCTTTGATGTCATCGATGATGTCATCAACATTCTCAAGTCCTACTGAGAATCTGATCATACCGCCGTTGATTCCGGCTGCAACAAGCTGCTCATCTGTAAGCTGACGATGTGTCTCACTTGCAGGATGAAGAACACAGGTTCTGATATCAGCAACGTGAACTTCGTTACAAGCAAGCTTGAGGCTGTCCATAAACTTCATGGCAGCTGTTCTTCCGCCCTTGATTACGAATGAGATAACGCCGCAGCTCTTTCCGCCGAGATACTTCTGGCAGAGCTCGTAGTTCTTATCGTTCTTAAGTGCAGGATATGTTACTGATTCGATCTCATCACGGCTCTCAAGGAATTCGGCAACCTTGATTGCATTTTTATAATACTGCTCCATACGAACAGCAAGTGTCTCAAGTCCGAGGTTAAGCAGGAATGCTGAGTGAGCTGCAGGATAGCATCCGAAGTCTCTCATCAGCTGCATACGTGCCTTAAGGATGTATGCCTGCTTGCCGTACTTCTCTGTGTAAGAGATTCCGTGGTAGCTCTCGTCCGGCTCAACAAGTTCAGGGAACTTGCCGTTTGTCCAGTCGAACTTACCGCTGTCTACGATGATACCGCCGCCCTGTACTGCGTGTCCGTCCATGTACTTTGTTGTTGAATGAACTACGATATCAGCTCCGAAGTCAAATGGCTTGCAGAGGATAGGAGTAGCAAATGTATTATCAACGATAAGAGGAACGCCCATCTCATGAGCGATATTAGCGAATCTCTCGATATCAAATACAGTAAGTGCAGGATTGGCGATTGTCTCACCGAATACTGCCTTTGTGTTAGGCTTGAAAGCAGCCTTGATCTCTTCGTCTGTTGAATCCTGGCTTACGAAGATACACTCGATACCAAGCTTCTTAAGAGTGAAAGCGAAGAGATTAACTGTTCCGCCGTAGATTTCAGGAACGGAAACGATGCTGTCTCCGGCCTGAGCTATATTAAGGATTGAAAGAAGTGATGCGGCCTGACCTGATGAAGTAGCCATAGCACCCACACCGCCTTCAAGCTGGTTGATTTTCTCTTCAACAGCCATAACTGTTGGGTTAGCAAATCTTGAATAAATAAGTGCTTTTGTAGGATCGTCGAATACGTCGGCAATATCCTGTGTCTTATCAAATCTGTAAGTTGTACTCTGTACAATCGGTAATGCTCCCGGCTCTGTATTTCCCGGTGTATATCCTGCATGCAGGCATAATGTTTCGTCTTTCATGGTCACATCTCCTTTTAAGTGTTATTTTATGAGTAATGTGCTTTTAATTATCTTTTGATTATTCAGCTTCTGTAGCAGCCTCTGTAACTTCTTCTGTAGCTGCTTCTGAAGAAGCGTCTGTAGGTGAACCTGGTACTGCGTTTTCATAGAGGAAGTTTACAACCTTCTCTTCGAGAACGAGCATGTAGTAATCCTCGTCTTCGTATCCGTACTGCTTATTCATTTCATTTACATCAGAGAATCCTGCTGTTTCAAGCATTTCCTGGATCTTAGCGTTATGCTCTTCATCAGAACATGAGATTCCCTCTGCGTTAGCGATTGCTACGACTACCATCTTCTCACGGATGTATCCTTCGATAGACTCCTTAAGGAACTCCTGGAAAGATGTTGCATCATATCCGTAGTAGTAGGAGAGAAGTGTCTCAAGATCTACACCGTTTGATGCTGCGTAATCTTCGTACATTGCCGTAACCATATCGATACGATCCTGGATCTCCTGCTCAGGATACTCGATGATAGTTGTCTGATCTATAACTGTCTGAAGTACTGCATGCTTGTCAGAATCAAGAGCGCTTTCGTTCTTCTGCTGCTGAAGCTCTTCTCTTGTTCCCTGCATGAACTCGTCGAGAGTCTGGTACTTATCCTGTGTTGCTGTCTTGATGAATTCATCATCTACAACAGGTGTTATGTCTTCACCCTGAATATAGTTGAGAGTTGTTTCAAATCTTGCGTCCTTGCCTGCAAGATCTGCTTCGTAATCATCAGGGAAGGTTACATTTACATCAAATGTTTCGCCCGGCTTATGACCTACGATCTGCTCGTCGAAGTGATCGATATAACCGCTGTTTCCCAGAGTGATGGTTGTTCCCGCACCCTGTGTGTTACCACCGTCGAAAGCTGTATCGCCGATGTAACCTACAAAGTCGATGTTTACCGCATCGCCCCATGTAGCAGTACCTGTTGTAATCTGCTCTGATGTTGTATTCTGGTATACAAGGTAATCAAGTTCGTGCTGAACATCCTCGTCTGTTACTGTTGTGTCGGTTTTTGCATAGGTTATACCTTTGTAGTCGCCGAGCTTAACAAGGCTGCTGTACTCCTTCTTCATCTGCTTTACTACGTCACCGTCGTTTGCTGTTCCTGCGCCGCATCCGCTGAATGCGGTGAGAAGCATGGCTCCTGCTAATGCTGCACATAAACGTCTGAATTTTAACTTCATTTCTGTGCTGTCCTTTCACAATATAAATATGTAGTTATTTTTGCCAATAACTTGATTATGATAGCACAACAATGCACAAAAATAAAGTGAAAAATCCGTAAACAAAGGGTATAATCATATTTAGTTTTGAAATGAGGAGGAACGGATATGGTACAGGCTGTACAGGTGAATATTAAGAAACTCAGTGACGGGGCGGTGATCCCTTCTTACGGAACGGATTTTGCCGCAGGAGCGGATCTGTACGCGTGTGCGGATGCACCGGTAGAGATAGGCACGGGTCAGACGGTAATGATAAAGACCGGAATAGCCATGGAGATTCCGGAAGGCTATGCGGGACTTATATATGCCAGAAGCGGACTGGCGACCAAGAAAGGGCTGGCGCCTGCCAACAAGGTAGGAGTTGTGGATTCGGATTACAGAGGTGAGATCATGGTATCGCTTCATAATCATTCAGAGATCCCTCAGGTCATCGAACCGGGCGAGAGAATAGCTCAGATGATAATCACGCCTTACATAAGAGGCATGTTCAATACAGTGGACGAACTGTCCGACACGGAGAGAGGAAGCGGCGGCTTCGGCTCCACAGGAAAGTAAAAAACAGGCTCCGAGATCACACAATATAATGGTGACTCGGAGCCTGTTTTTTATTTTCTATATGTCTATGCTATTTCTGGCAAGCCTGAGCGGCTGTGATTATAGCCATTGAATATACTTCCTGTGCTGTACATCCACGAGAAAGATCGTTGATAGGTGAGTTAAGTCCGAGGAGGAGTGGTCCGTATGCCTCGAAGTTACCTAATCTCTGAGCAATCTTGTAACCGATGTTACCTGCGTTGATGTCAGGGAAGATGAATGTATTTGCATGTCCTGCAACTTCAGAACCCGGAGCCTTCTTCTTTGCTACATTAGGTGATACGGCAGCATCGAACTGAAGCTCACCGTCGATAGGAATATCAGGAAGAAGTTCCTTGGTACGCTCAGCAGCGTTGCGCATTTTATCTACGCTCTCATCCTTAGCAGATCCCTTAGTAGAGAAGCTGAGGAATGCAACCTTAGGATCGATACCGAAGAGTTTAGCACACTTGATAGTCTCCTGGGCAATCTCTACGAGATTATCCTCAGTAGGATTGATTGTGATAGCGCAGTCACCCATAGCGAGTACTTCATTTCCGCCTGTTGCATTTGGGCGAACAAGGATGAAACATGAAGTAACGATGTTGTTGCCCGGCTTTGGCTTGATAAGCTGGAAAGCAGGTCTTACTGTGTCGGCTGTTGAATATGACGCACCACCGAGAAGACAGTCTGCAAGGCCCATCTTTACAAGCATTGTACCGAAGTAGTTGTTGGACTTAAGAGCTTCCTTTGCTGATTCTGGTGTAGCACCCTTGTTTTTACGAATCTCAACAAAAGCATCAACCATCTCGTCTATTTTATCGTAGTTGTTTGGGT
>CACZHN010000031.1 GCA_902780985.1 uncultured Lachnospiraceae bacterium
TATCATATCAGATAATAATTTGATAATAATTTAATAATACTTTGACAAAGAACAAAAATCGGAAACCATATATACTACAACCATAAGATAGCAGTGACATGTACTGATATTTAAGAAAGGGAGTAGAATATATGGTTTCTTCTGTTTTAAAAACTGAAAAGCTTTGTAAATCATTTTCAAACGGCGGCGTACAGCAGCATGTAATAAAGAATCTTGATCTGGAGATCATGGAAGGAGATTTCACAATAATCATGGGTTCTTCGGGATCCGGTAAATCAACTCTTCTTTATGCACTCTCCGGAATGGATAAGCCTTCAATGGGTAAGGTATTCTTCGGAGATACGGAAATTCAGGATTATTCAAATGATCAGCTTGCAGTCTTCAGACGTGGCAACTGCGGATTTGTATTCCAGAGTGTATATCTTCTGGAAAATCAGACAGTGTTGGATAATGTGCTGACAGGAGCTCTGATAGTACAGAAAAATTCACCGTCTCTGGTACTTAAAGCCAAGAACCTTATTAAGAAGGTAGGGCTCACTGAAGAGGACCTGAAGAAATATCCGAGCCAGCTTTCCGGCGGTGAGGCACAGAGAGTCGGAATAGTCAGAGCAATAATAAACGACCCGAAGATCCTTTTTGCGGATGAACCTACAGGAGCTCTTAACTCAGCATCTTCACAGGATGTACTTGATATATTTTCAGATGTTCATAAAAACGGTCAGAGCATCGTAATGGTAACACATGACATAAAGACAGCACTCAGAGGAACGAGAGTTCTGTACCTGCGTGACGGAGGAGTAGTAGGTGATTATAAGATGCCGATATACGGTCAGGATGATTTAAAGGAACGCAGAAGTGGATTAACAAATTTTCTGGATGGAATGGGATGGTAAAGTCATGAAAATACTAAGACTTTCTATATTTAATATAAAAAAGAATAAGCGCGATGCTTTTATCCTTATCATATTGATCGCGATAAGCATTATGATGATGGGAATAGCGCTGAATAATCTCGGAAAAGGTGACGAGATATTCGACAGGGTTGCAGAATATACAGAATGTCATAATGGCTGCATACGATTTTTTTCAAAGGATACATTTAAATTAGAATATCTGGAGGTTATTCAAACCGATGACAGAATTGAAAATTTAAGCATTAACGAAATGCTGGTTCCGGCATCAAATGCTTCGGTTTCATACTTAGATGAGAACGGGGAGCCGATCAATATCTATGTTTCAATGATGACCGAAGATAATGAAAGGAAATTTGAAAAGTATTCACCGGAAACTTCACTCACCGATGCTGAGATTGCAGCTATGGAGCATCCGATATGGCTTCCGTATTATTTTAAATATAAGCTGGGTTTTGAGGATGGTGACGAAATAATTTTGGTTATGGGAGGAAAAGAATTTCCTTTTCAGATAGTCGGCTTTTATGAGACCTGTCTTTACGGAGGCTATTCTGACGGCTTGAAATGTGTGATAAGTGATGCGGATTATAAAAACCTGACAGGAGTTCTGAGTGAGAGAATCCTGGTTTCCTTTGATACAAAACCGGGGATTGTTGAAAACTACAGTGATTATCTCAAGTTCAAAAGTGACTTCAATGAGAGATTTGAAGATATCACCGGTAAAAAATGCTCTTCGTTATATGAGATGACACATTTGGAAAGAGCTAGGGATAATGATGCTTCAATGGTAAAGATCATTATGATCACTCTGCTGTTTATATCAGTAATTGTAAGTTTTTCATCAGTTATAATGATACGTCATAAAATATCTAATGATATAGACAGACAGATGCAGTCCATAGGAGTACTTGAGGCTTTGGGTTACAGATCGGCTGAAATATCCCGCTCGTACATATATGAATATCTGATTCTGGGACTTATAGGATCTGTGGCAGGCACTGTTCTTCTGATTTTGTTTAATCCTGTTATGAAGCATGTACTGGAAGGTATTGTGGGACATAAAAATACAACAGGTATTGATATGGGTTCATACATTATACCTACAGTAATTATTCTGGCGCTTATTGAAATCGCCTCATTACTGCGTGCAAGAAGCGTGAAGAAGTACCCTCCTGTGGTAGCATTCAGAAAAGGTATAAGAACACATAATTTCAGACGCAATTCATTTCCGATTGAGAAGACAGGAAAAAATATAAATTTCAGACTGGGACTCAGAGACATAACCGGAAATGCACGTCAGAATATCGGAATATTTATCTGTATATTTATGGCAGTATCGGCAATCACATTCTGTGTGTTTATTGCGGATGTTTTCAGAGGTGAAGGCAGAGGCTTTGATTCCATATCAGGCTGGGAAATCAGTGATCTTTACCTGCTCTTTGAAAAAATGGACGATAATCTTAAGAATGAAATTGAGAATATGGATGAAGTCAGAAAAGCTATCATTCATACGGATATGATGGTTGAATCCGATATGTCTATACAGTTGTTCGGTTATGAAGACTACAGTGAATTGGAGAATCTATATGTTCAGAAGGGAAGATTTCCGGAACATGATAACGAAGTACTGATATGCAACGGCATTGCTGAAATAAAGAATCTGAGCATAGGTGACTCTATGTCGATTGAAGGTGAAGGAGTCACAAAAGACTATATTGTGGTAGGTATTACAAATGGTCTTAACAAGAATGTTGCTTATGCAACCAGAGAAGGCTTAAGAAGAATAGCTCCGATAAGCGGCGGAGGAATGATTATGGTATATCTTGAAGAAGGAACTGATGTGGATGAGTTCAGACAGAAGATAATATCCATATACGGAAATTCTGTGGAAGATGCTTTATCTGCAGATACTGAGAGCGGTTCTTACGAGGACAGGATACGTACAAAGGCTGAGGAACAGATGGCTCTTATGATGGAGCATTACGGTGCGGATAATGTCAGCTATGCATTAAAGATCGGAGATAAGGTTATTTACGGTAATACGGGCAAGTATAGTTTGAACAGTATAACTTCATATAATGAGCTGCTGAGTTCGCAATTTGCAGGTATGTGCAGAATAAGCAACTTTTTCAGTAAAGTTTTTGCTGCGGCTGTAGCTCTTATAGTTTCGATAATTCTGAATTTCCTTATTGGTACAACGATAAAGAATAAGAGAGAAGAGCTGGGAATTAAAAAATCCCTCGGATATACCTCTAAGGATCTGAAGATGCAGATGATATGGCGCATTATGCCGATTGCGGTTCCGGCTATAGTACTGGGATCCATCGTAGTTATTCCGCTGCTGAAAGTATTTTCAACCATTGCATTCGGAAGTCAGGCACTTGAGTTCAGATACTTATATGTGCTTCCGCTGGTAAATGTGATGATGATCATATATATCTTTATCTCTGCATATCTTTCTGCAGGTAGGGTGAAGAATATATCTGTTACAGAATTGATGACTGAGTAGATTTGGAATTCTATAAGAGGAACGGATATGAATAAGATAATTAAAAGTATATTATTGCCGGTGGGGTTATCAGCTGTTTTACTGGCAGGAAATGCAGTAATGGCTGATAACGAAAAGGCTCCTGCTGATGAAAAGAGAGTGAACGGATGGGATGCCATCGAGGCTGAAAATGAAGATAAGGGAAATATATACAGTGTCGGATCGGTCAGCAAGGTCTTTGTGACAACGGCAGTTATGCAGCTGGTGGAGCAGGGAAAGGTTGAGCTTGATAAGCCTGTTACAGAGTACATTTCCGATTTTAAGATGGCTGATGACCGATATAAGGATATAACCGTAAGGATGCTTATGAATCACTCTTCGGGAATATTCGGAACGTCCACATCAAATATGTTTCTGTGGGATGATACTGATGACAGTCATGCCGAGTATGTACTTGAATCCATGAAAAGCCAGAGACTTAAATGGGCACCGGGTACGGCTTATGCTTATTGTAATGACGGATTTGATCTTCTGCAGTTAATAGTAGAGCGTGTGTCCGGAATGAAATATACCGACTATGTTGAGAAATATATAAATGAGCCTCTCGGCACGGATAGTATAAGGACATCCTGCGGCTATTATAATGATCCGGGACTTACGGACGTTTATATGAATGGTATGGAATATTCCAAGGAATACGTAACAGCATTAGGTGCCGGCGGAATATACTGCACAGCGGTGGATGCATGTGAATTCGGAAGTTCATTTTTCGAAGGTGATAACAGACTGCTGTCCGAGAAGAGTAAACAGGAAATGGCAGAGGTGCAGAGAAATTCCGACTACGATTCAGATTACGGATTGGGATGGGATACGGTAACTTTGTCGCAATATGAATCTGCGGGTGTGAAAACCCTGTATAAGAGCGGTGGAACCACTACACAGCATACAGGCCTTCTGGTGGCTCCGGAAGAGGAAATAAGTGTGTGTGTTATATCCAGCGGAGGACAGGCAGACGAACTGGCGGTTGCGGAAAGTCTGATGAATATTGCGCTGGAAGAAAAAGGCATAGATATTGGGTCGCCTGAACCACTTTCAGTTGAATTAAGGGATGAGATACCTGAAGAGTACCGTCGTTATGAAGGGATTTACGGATCGGGTACGGGAGCTCTTCTGGAGGTTGACTTTTCTGATAACAATAAATATATGATCATTAGGGAAAAAACAGATGCAACAGAGGAAGTGTACTTTCAATATACAGATCAGGGATTCGTAAAGATATCAGGTGATGTTGATACAGGCAAAACAGATATTGCACCTGATTTCCTGATGATAAACTTTATTGAAGACAACGGAAAAGTATATATAAAGTATTATTCGATTTCAAACAGATACGGTTTTGAGAAGAATGAACATACAAGTCTTAAAGCTGAAAAGCTTGAGGTGAATCCGGTTTCCGAGGAAGTTCTTTCAGCATGGAAAAACAGGGATGGTAAGAAATATGCGGTTATTTCCGATAAATACTCATCTGCCATTTATGATACTCCGTTTATAAAAATACATGTTATCGAAGATATGGGATATGTACTTTATTCGGGGTATTCTTCGGGAGTACTGAAAATAGAAGATGAAAACAATGCTTTAGCATTTGAGACAATTCCCGATGATGCAAACAGAGATCTTATAGATGTATGTATTTCAGGAGATACGCTGACAACATCCAACGGATGGACAGGAATCGATAGCGGTTCTTATGAACGGTTTACAGCTGACATTAAGGAGGTAGATCTTGAATCGGGATATGCAAAATGGTACAGCATAGATGATTCGCTTGCCAATAGTTCTATAAAGGTTGAACGCCCGGAAAACAGCAGCGTATATGTTTATGACAAATTCGGTTCTGTGATATACAGTACTCATATGAAAGAGTATGGAGAGAATATACCGCTTCCGAAAGGAGGAACGATAGTATTTATCGGAGAAACAGGCGATAACATTAAGATAAGTTATTGATTATTCCCTTCGTTTATTGTATTATTTAGCATTGTCTAATTAATACTTTTTGTGGGAAGGGGAGTAAAGATGAGCGAAGCGTTGATCGAATTAAAGGGACTTACTAAGAATTTTGAGGACCAGCAGGTTCTTAAGGGTATAGATCTTACTATACATAAGAACGAATTCCTTACACTTCTGGGTCCGTCGGGATGTGGAAAGACCACAACTCTCAGGATCATTGCGGGATTTGAAGACCCGTCAGGCGGAGAGGTACTTTTTGACGGTGTGGATATAACCAAGATTCCGTCATATAAGAGAGAGGTAAATACCGTATTCCAGAAATACGCTTTGTTTCCGTTCCTTAACGTATATGATAATGTTGCATTCGGTTTAAAGATCAAGAAGATGGATAAGACCATAATCGAGCATAAGGTTACAAATATCCTTGAACTCGTAGGTCTTTCCGGATTCGAGAAGAGAGACGTAGGAAGTCTTTCGGGCGGACAGCAGCAGAGAGTTGCCATAGCAAGAGCTCTCGTAAACGAACCTAAGGTTCTTCTTCTGGATGAGCCTCTGGGTGCTTTGGATGCAAAACTCAGAAAGAGCATGCAGACAGAGCTTAAGAAGATACAGAGAGAAGTTGGGATTACATTTATCTTTGTAACCCATGATCAGGAGGAAGCACTTTCCATGTCTGATACTGTCGTTGTTATGAACGAAGGTATCATACAGCAGGTTGGT
Organism: uncultured Lachnospiraceae bacterium; assembly: GCA_902780985.1. The sequence goes on from CACZHN010000031.1 coordinate 6,133, forward strand.
ACTCCCGAAGATATATATAATGAACCGGAGAACAGATTCGTTGCCGGATTCATAGGTGAATCAAATATTATCGAAGCTGTCATGAAGAAGGATCTTCTCGTAAGCTTTGACGGATATGATTTTGAATGTGTAGATAAGGGCTTCAAGAAAGACGAGGATGTTGAGGTTGTTATCAGACCTGAGGATATCGATATAGTTAAGCCGAAGGATGCTAAACTTACCGGTACTGTTAAGTCTATAGTTTTCAAGGGTGTTCATCATGAGATCATCGTTGAGACAGAAAACAGAGACTATCTGATACATACAACCGATTACTTTAAGCCGGGTCTGAATGTAGGACTTAAGTTCGGACCGGATGATATCCACGTTATGTATCGTATGGACTGGGATTAATTTACAGACATTCGATATGAAGGAGTTATACAAATGAGACATTTTTCCAAGCTTGTAAGGCCGTACCTTATCTGGTCCTTACTTATCATCATGGTGCCTCTCATTTTGATCGTTCTGTATTCTTTTACTACAGGCGGAAATGAGCTGGTCAATATCAGATTTACTCTTGAAAACTTCAAAAAGATAGGAGAGCCGATCTATCTGGACGTTCTGAAGAAGTCCTTTAAGCTCGGCTTTGCTTCCGTGTTTATCTGCCTTATTGTAGGCTATATTCTTGCATACTTTATCACAAGATTCAGTGACGGTATGCAGGATCTTCTTATACTTTTCGTAACTATTCCAATGTGGATCAATACACTTCTCAGAACTTATGCATGGATAAGCCTTCTTTCCGATAACGGACTTATCAATTCGTTCCTGGGACTTTTCGGGTTGGATGCGGTGTCCTTTATGTACACGGATTTTGCGGTACTGATGGGACTTGTCAGTGACGTGCTTCCTTTTATGGTAATACCGATCCATACATCCATCAGAAAGATTGATCCGTCCCTTATAGAGGCATCTCACGATCTGGGAGCAAACAGAGTACAGACCTTTATAAGAGTCATTCTTAAGATGTCGATTCCGGGAATCATCAACGGAGTTATGATGACATTCCTTCTTTCGATATCAACCTTCGTTATTCCGAAGCTTCTGGGAGGCGGACAGTATACCCTTATCGGTAACCTTATCGAGAACCAGTTTATTTCCGTAGGTAACTGGAATTTCGGTAGTGCACTTTCCATAATCCTTACGGTTATCATCCTCATAGGTCTTACACTTATGAAGAAGTTCGATAAGGAAGAAAAGGAGGAAGCAGAATGAAATCCTCCAAGAAAGCAAAGGCACTTTATATCATCTATATTTTATGCTGTTACATTTTCTTCTATCTGCCGATAGTAGTAACAATGATATTTTCATTCAACAGCTCAAAGTCTCTTACACATCTTACCGGATTTTCCCTCAGATGGTATGAGAGGCTTATAAACGACGGCTCTATAGTTAAGGCGGTTTACGTATCCCTTACCATTGCCGTATTTGCAACACTTATTTCAACTATTCTCGGAACACTTACGGCCATCGGCCTTTCAAAGAGCAAGAGAGTGATTAAAGAACTGATCACCAATATAAACAATATCCCTATCATGAACCCGGATATTGTTACGGCTATCGGTCTCATGATCTTATTCTCATCGATCATGATGCCGAAGGGCTATGCGACTATGCTGATAGCTCATATAGCATTCTGTACACCTTATGTTATAACCAGTGTATATCCTAAGGTAAGACAGATGGATCCGAGTGTGGCGGATGCTGCCATGGATCTGGGTGCAACACCGTTCGAAGCTATTACAAAGGTTATCATACCTATGCTTAAAGACGGTATATACGCAGGTATACTTCTCAGCTTTACCATGTCATTTGATGATTTCGTTATATCATATTTCGTAACAGGTAACGGCGTTGAGAATATATCTATCGTTGTGTACAACATGACAAAGCGTACAAACCCGACTATCAACGCACTTTCTACAGTTGTTATTCTGGTCATTATACTCATGCTTCTGATATCCAAATTCATCCCTGCAGCTCATAAGGGAACAATGAAGAAGATATTTGCGGCTTTGGGTGCAGTGGTAGTCATTGTAATGGTCATTACAGGTCTTTCTTCACACAAGAGAGTACTCAGAGTATTCAACGCAGGTGAGTACATCGAGCCTGAGATACTGGAAGTATTTGAGAAAGAGTATAACTGTAAGCTGGTATACGAGACATTTGACTCCAATGAGAGCATGTATACAAAGATCAAGAGTGGTGCGGAATATGATATTCTGATCGTCAGTGACTACATGGTTGAACGTCTTATAAAAGAGGAAACCATTCAGCCTATAGACTGGTCGCTTATATCCAACAAGGATGCTATCGATCCCGCAACTCTCGGTTTTGCATTTGATCCGGATAATACTTATTCGGTTCCTTACTTCGTAGGTACTGTAGGAATCCTCTATAATAAAAATGTAGTCGACCCTAAAGATCTTGAGGACGGCTGGGAGCTTTTAAGAAATACCAAGTATGCAGGAGATATCTACATGTATGATTCCGAGCGTGACTCTTTCATGGTAGCCCTCAAGGCTCTTGGTTATTCCATGAATACATCCGATTATGATGAGATTCAGGAAGCATATGACTGGCTTATAGATCAGCGTGAGACAATGGATGTCGTATATGTCGGAGACGATGTAATAGATAACATGTCATCCGGAAACAAGTCCATAGCTGTTGTATATTCGGGTGACGGAGCTCTTATCATGTCGGAAAACGATGAGCTTGATTATTTCGAACCGGAAGAGGGTACAAACGAATGGTGTGACGGACTTGTTATTACCGAGAACTGTACAGATACGGATCTTGCTCATGAATTTATAGACTTTACACTTCGTGAAGATATAGCAATGCAGAATGATGCATTTGTCGGATATACATCTCCGGTTCTGTCTGTAAAAGAGTACATGGCAGAAAACGATTACGCAGATTATACAAATGCATATCTTCCGAATTTCGGAAGACCGAAAAACGAAGTGTTCAGATATCAGGATACAAAGCTTAAAGAACACTTTGCGGATCTCTGGACAAAGGTCAAGGCATATTAAAGATATATTATAAATATAGCAACTTATTGCTGAAAATTTCTTTACAGTATGTTAAAATAAGGTCTGGTTTTTATGCCGGACCTTATTCTGATTTTTGTAAGAGGTATATATTTTGGGTGACAAGCACGGATTCGACAAAGAAGATATAAAGAAGGGAATTATACTTACAGTATCACTCTGTATCGTTATAGTATTTTATTTCCTGTTGGGTAAGATCGGAATGCTTTTCTCGGCACTGGCTGCGCTCATAAAGTCCATGAGCAGCATTATAGCCGGATGCGTTATAGCATTTCTTCTTAATCCTGTAATGAACCTGCTTCATAAAACATTTATATCGCTTTATACCAAGATTGCCAAGAAGGCATCGGAGAAGAAGATATATAATGCAGCTAAGACAACGGCGATCACCATTACAATGATCCTGTTTATCGCATTTATCGTAGGATTCCTTCTTGTCCTTATTCCGGAACTCAGAGACAGTGTTGTAAAGTTCACCGATAACTTCGGAACATATATAAATAATATTCAGAACTGGGCTAACAGATTCCTGAGAAATTATCCTTCGATTGAGAAGATATTCAATACAAACCTTGATAACTTTGAGGTTATGCTCATGAATCTTATCAATCAGAAGCTTATTCCGAACATGGATACCATCGTGGTATATGTATCCAACGGTATCATGGGAGGTATAAAGTTCTTTCTGGATATTGTAATCGGACTTATCGTAGCGGTATATCTTCTTGCCAGCAAGGATACACTTTCGGCTCAGGGAAAGAAGCTTATATATGCCGTATGTGAAAAGGAAAGAGGAAATACTGTTCTTCACGCATTTGCATATGTAAACAGCGTATTCGGCGGATTCCTTAACGGAAAGATCGTAGATTCGATCATTATCGGACTTTTATGTTCCATAATACTTCAGCTGCTGAATATGCCTTATGCAATCCTTATCAGTGTTGTTATCGGTATTACAAATATTATTCCGTTCTTCGGTCCTATTATCGGAGCCGTGCCTTGCGGTGTTCTGGTACTTGTGGATAATCCGAAGAAATGTATCGTATTTATCATATTTGTCATAATACTCCAGCAGGTAGACGGAAATGTAATCGGACCTCTTATTCTCGGAGATTCAACAGGACTTTCGGGAATGTGGGTGCTTTTCTCCATTCTTATCGGAGGAAATCTGTTCGGCTTCCCGGGCATGATCCTCGGTGTACCTGTATTTGCATGTATCTACACCCTGTGTACGATTCTACTGAGAAATGCATTGAATAAGCGAGGGCTGAATAATTCCACGGAGTATTTTATGAAGCTGCACGGCTTCAATGAAGACGGAGATCCGGTAAGTACGGACGATGTCAAGCGAGAGAGTGCTAAGGAACGTAAAAAACGAATTGATAAGTTTAACGAGATCCAGCAGTCTGTCCATAAAGTTACAGAAAGCGTCATCCATCACGGAAAATCGAAGGATGATGATATAGAGGAGGAAAAGAAAGATGACTCAGTTTAATCACAAGCTCATCGAAAACAAGTGGAACAAGAAGTGGGAAGAGAATCCGATCAATGTAAACGACGGAACCAAGCCTAAGTATTACTGCCTGGACATGTTTCCGTATCCATCGGGTAACGGACTTCATGTAGGCCACTGGAGAGGATATGTTATATCCGATGTTTGGAGCCGTTATCAGTTAATGCACGGAAAGTATGTTATCCATCCTATGGGATGGGATGCATTCGGACTTCCTGCTGAGAACTATGCTATAAAGAACGGAATACATCCTTCAATATCCACTGCAAAGAACGTTGCTTCTATCAAGGAGCAGATCAAGCAGATCTCTGCTATATATGACTGGGATATGGAAGTTAATACAACCGATCCGGATTACTTCAAGTGGACACAGTGGATCTTTGTCCAGATGTTCAAGAAGGGTCTTGCTTATGAGAAGGAGATGCCTATCAACTGGTGTCCTTCATGTAAGACAGGTCTTGCAAACGAAGAAGTTAAAGACGGAAAATGCGAGCGCTGCGGTGCAGACGTAACAAAGAAGAACCTTCGTCAGTGGATGCTCAAGATCACAGCATACGCTGAAAGACTTCTTGCAGATCTCGACAAGCTTGACTGGCCTGAGAAGGTTAAGAAGATGCAGTCAGAGTGGATCGGAAAGTCACAGGGTGCTGAGGTTAACTTCCCTGTAGACGGAAGAGACGAAGTTATCACAGTTTATACAACAAGACCTGACACACTTTACGGAGCAACATTTATGGTTCTCGCTCCTGAGTCAGAGCTTGCTTCAAAGCTTTATACGCCTGAGACAGAAGCTGCTGTTAAGGATTACATTTATCAGACATCTCTTAAGTCATCCATCGATCGTATGGCTGATAAGGAGAAGACAGGTGTATTCACTGGATGTTATGCAATCAATCCTCTTAACGGAGCTAAGACACCTATCTGGCTTTCTGATTATGTTCTTGCTGATTACGGTACAGGAGCTATCATGTGCGTTCCTGCTCATGATGACAGAGACTTTGAGTTTGCTAAGAAGTTTGATCTTCCTATCATCCAGGTTATCGCTCCGACACTTGATGACGTTCAGGACGGAAATGAGATGACAGAGGCTTATACAGCTGCATCGGGTGTTATGGTTAATTCCGGCGAATGGAACGGAATGGAGTCAGCAGTACTTAAGAAGGAAGCACCGAAGATCATTGAAGAGAAGGGCTTCGGTAAAGCTACAACAAATTACAAGCTTCGTGACTGGGTATTCTCAAGACAGAGATACTGGGGGGAGCCGATTCCTATCGTTCACTGTGAGAAGTGCGGATGTGTAGCTGTTCCTGAAGAAGAACTTCCTCTCAGACTTCCTGATGTAGAGAAGTACGAGCCGACAGGTACCGGTGAGTCACCGCTTGCTGCAATCGAGGACTGGGTAAACTGCAAGTGTCCTCAGTGCGGAGGCCCTGCTAAGAGAGAGACAAATACCATGCCTCAGTGGGCAGGATCATCATGGTATTTCCTCAGATATGTTGATGTTAATAACGATAAGGAACTCATTTCCAGAGATAAGGCAGATAAGTATCTTCCTGTAGATATGTATATCGGCGGTGTTGAGCATGCGGTTCTTCACCTTCTTTATTCAAGATTCTGGACAAAGTTCTTATATGATATCGGTGTTGTCGGATTTGATGAGCCTTTCAAGAAGCTCTTCAATCAGGGTATGATCTGCGGTAGAGATAAGGTTACAGGAAAGCCTACCAAGATGAGTAAGTCACTCGGAAATATTGTATCTCCTGATGATATCGTTCGTGATTACGGTTGCGATACACTCAGACTTTACGAGCTTTTCGTAGGACCACCTGAAGCAGATGCTATCTGGGATGATGCCGGAATCGACGGAATTTACAGATTCCTTAAGAGATTCTATACAGTAGTAACCGAAAATGCTGAGAAGAACGTAGCGGAGACACCTGAGCTTCTTAAGCTTCGTCACGGACTGGTTAAGGACGTAACAGAGAGACTTAACTCTTTCAGCTTTAATACGGTTGTTTCAGCATTCATGGAGTACAACAACAGCTTTGCAGCTCTTACAAAGACTACAGGTGTTGATGTTGAGACTCTTAAGACTATGGTTCGTCTTATCGCACCTTTTGCTCCTCATATCGGTGAAGAGCTTTGGGAGTTACTTGGCGGAAAAGATTCAGTATTCCATGCTGAGTGGCCTGAGTTCGATGAGAAGCACCTTGTAAGTGATACAATAACACTTCCTGTTCAGGTAAACGGTAAGACAAGACTTACAGTTGATGTTCCTGCAGATGCGGATAAGGATGCTATCATTGCAGCCGGTATCGAAGCACTCGGATCAAGACTTGAAGGCAAAACCGTTGTGAAGGAAATTTATGTTCCTAAGAAGATCATTAATATCGTAGTGAAATAATGAATAAAATCTTCAGTAAAATTTTAAGAAGAAACAGTATAATGATCATAATGCCACTGGCGATCGTCGTATTTACGATCTCGCTGGTGGCATTCCAGCTGTCGGAACTTCGTGAGTACAGATCTTTTGAGATGCATGAGCCGGCAAGTGCCGATACATTTATCTCGGCAGGTGAGATGAATGTCAGATTTAATGCCGAAGGACTTGTAAAGGCCGGGTACAATTACTATATAAACGACCAGAAGGTGGGAGAGTATTACTATCTTTATAGGAATGATCATATATGGTTATTTGCTCTTAAAGATGAACCCGGCAGGGATCTGACTTCCGGACAACATGAGCTTTATGTAAGGCTTACGGTGGATGAACCTGTCATGAATCAGATAGTACAGGATTATTCTTCGGCGCTGAATGCCGACAGCCGTAATTTTACCGGATTTGTGGATCCTGTTATATTCAATGAGTTTGAATATCCGGCAATCAAGATCATGATCATTAAATACGTGTATTATGCAGGAGTTCTGGTTGCCGCTCTTACGGTATTCTATCTTCTGGCAATCCTCTGTAGTCCCGCAGCAAGCTTCCAGGCACGGATACTTACAAAGTACGGAAGCAGAAGAAAGACCATCAAAGAGCTGGATGATGAACTGGAGAATAAACTTTTGTATAAGGGCGAGAATACTTATATTACGGAGAATTATCTTGTAGCCGCCTATGTGACCCATGTGGATGTGGTTAAACTTGATGATATCAAGTACCTGTCAAAGCATGTGGAAGAGATTAAGGGGCTGTTAAGAAAGAAGATAATCTATAAGCTTACCGCTTCGAATGTTGAGAAGCTTTATTACGAACAAAGCTTCAGCGATGAGGAAATTCTGGACAAAATCATTTATTATATCAGAAGAGAAGATATAGTAGATGAGACCGAGGCTCTCGAAAGAGAGAATGCCGGAACCGAGACCGAATCGGGAAAGGAAGCTGAACAGTCGGAAGAGAAGACAGAACAAAAAGAAACAAAAGAAGAAATAAAAGAAGACGGATCTGATAAATAATTATCAGGTCCGTCCTTTTTATAATAACGTATTATTTATGCTTCGTGGTCGTATGGTTTGATTGTTGTGATGGTTCCGTCTTCAGCTATCTCAAGCTTTGTATACTTAACGCATCTCTTGTGTGAGCATCCGTCTGAAAGCTCAGCATCATGATAGAAGAGATACCACTCACCTTCGATCTCTACGATTGAATGATGTGTTGTCCATCCGAGTACAGGCTCCATGATTCTTCCCTTATATGTAAAAGGTCCGCATGGTGAATCGCTTTCAGCATAGCAGAGATAATGAGTTGTACCAGTTGAGTATGAAAGATAGTACTTACCGTTGAACTTGTGCATCCAAGGACCTTCGAAATAACGTCTGTCCTCATCCTTTGCCTTAAGAGGTTCACCGTTCTCATCAAGAATCTGAAGCATCTTAGGCTCTGTAACAAATTTTGTCATATCCTGGCTGAACTCAGAAACTAAAGGTCCGAGAGCGTTCTCATCACCTTCAGGACGGTGCTCATCCGGATTGAATGAACCTGACTGCCACATCTCAAGCTGACCTCCCCAGAGACCGCCGTTATAGCAGTAGATCTTTCCGTCATCATCTACGAAAACTGCAGGATCGATACTGTAGCTTCCCTGAATGTAATTATCCTGTGGCTTGAATGGACCTACTGGTGAATCGGATTCTGCTACTCCGATTCTGAAGATATCATCCTTATCCTTTGCAGGGAATACGAGATAGTACTTTCCGTTTAACTTAACTGCATCAGGAGCCCAAAGCTGTCTGCTTACCCAAGGGATATCCTTTTCATGGAGAGCTTCACCGTTATCAACGCATTCGCTGTCAAGAGAATCCATTGAAAGGATGTGATAATCCTCCATTTTGTACTGCTCTCCGTCATCATCTTCCTCGATATCGAGATCCATATCGTGAGATGGGTAGATGTAGATTTTTCCGTCAAATACATGAGCGGATGGATCTGCGGTAAAGATGTTCTTTACCAGTGGCTTTCTTTCATTTTTTCTCATAACCATACCAACTTCCTTTATTCAAATTTTTTTCCATAATAACATAGCAATATTGTAAATGCTAATCAAATAGTGCCTTATACTTTACACAAATTGCTATTTCTTAGTGATTTTGTTATAAATTTGACATTTTTTGACATAATTCGGTTTATTTTCGTTTTTAAACAAAAAAAGGACAGCAGATTAACTGCTGTCCTTATATATGAATTAGTCTAATTCTATGTTGTCAACTTCCTTGGATTCAGCCTCAGCCTCGGCAGCCTTGATTATATCCTCAAGCTTATCGGCAGCAGTAGTAACCGCATCACCGATCTTTTCCTTAACTTCTTCAGCAGCTTCCTCAACCTTTTCTTCAGCTGCATCTGTCTTGATCTCTACATAATCTCTTGACTCTTCAGCACCGTCCTCGTTAAGGATGATCTCGTCATCTTCGAAAATGTTGTCGTCGTCTGTTGCTGACCATGGTGAGTTCTTATATGCATCAACTGCCTTATCCTTAAGATCATATGCCTTATCCTTGGCAACTACGGCAGCTTCCTTAGCTTTATCCTTAGCAACAGCAGCAGCTTCTTTAGCCTTCTTTGTTGCGTCTGCAATCTTTGTATCTACATCATATTTTGAATTAAGGTTCTGATATGCTTCAGTACCTCTTATCTCATCTTTAAAGAGATAAGCAACACCTGCAACAGCAGCAGCTGCAGCAGTAACTTTAATTAATCCGCCAAATAAACTCTTTCCCATAATCAATACCTCATTTCTGTGTAATATTCTACGTAACTATGGTTAATTGTAATACGGAGCAATTGAAAAATCAAGGAAATAGTGATAATCTTTATAGCAGTAAAAAGGTGGAGAATTATGGAAAAAAGTATTAATAACATCAAGAACAAAGTTAATGACAGACTGAAAGAAGTCAGGAAAAAAACAGGGTTAATTTCATTTCTGAGGCTGTTGGCCTTCGTCGGCGGTATACCCTTTCTGATTGCCGGAATTTCAGAGAGAAAAGGATGGTATATATTTGCGGGAGTATATCTCCTTCTTGCATTTTTGCTGCTCGTATATGTACATGCCAATATTAACAGGAATATAGAACATGACGAAACCTATATAAAGGTTCTGGACAGATATCTGGCAAGGCTTAACGGTGCATGGATGGCGGAAGAAGATAACGGCAGTGATTTTCTCGGTAAAGACGATGTTCTTTCCGGAGATATAGATCTTCTGGGGAAAGCTTCTTTATTCCAATACATTTCCATTGCTCATACGCCTAAGGGCAGAAAGAGACTGGCCGATACGATTACGCTGAAAACCGATCATCTTGAGGACAGGAAGAGAAGATATCATGCTGTATCGGAACTTGCGCAGCTTGATGAATTCAGATATGAATTCGAAACAAGAACCATGAAGAACAGTAAGCTGCTGGAAGCTCCTCCGGTAACCGAAGATAAGTTCCCGGCATGGATGTATCCGCTTATGAGCATAGTTCCTGTTATAAATATAGCAGCTTTGATACTGGTGCTGGGTAAGGGCTATAATCCGGCACTTATACTTGCTGCATTTATTGCAGGTCTTGCTATAACATGGATCCCTAAGGGAGTTCTGGATGTGCTTTCGGCTCCTTTATATACCTACGGAAAAACAGCAGGAGACTTTTACGAAATCCTGAAAGAGATAACAAAAGCTGAGTTTAATTCCGAAATTCTTAAGGATCTAAAGGGCAGTATAACAGGGCAGGAAGGTGTGCTTAAGGCTGTAAAGGATATGCAGAGGATAGGGGATTTTGCGGCAATATCCTTTAATCCTATAGTTCATATGATCCTTGCGGGATTCATGGGATGGGATTATTATCTGGCACATAAGACCGTATCCTGGACAAAGAAGAATAAAGATGTATTCGTAAAATGCGAGGATATAATCGCGGACTTTGAGGAACTGGGAAGCCTCTCCGTTATATCCGCAATAAGAGAAACAACAGAGCCTGAGATACTTGAAGATATGAAGATAAACTTCGTGGATATGTATCACCCGCTCATAAACAGAGAAAAGGTTGTAGCGAATTCGGGATGCCTGGATGAAAGCATAACGGTTATCACCGGTTCAAATATGTC
>CACZHN010000032.1 GCA_902780985.1 uncultured Lachnospiraceae bacterium
TAATATTATCATAATATAAATCAAGTTAGAGATATCTAATCTATTAAAAATACTGGATTTTAACTTATTTTTATCAAAGAGGAGTTTATTATTATGAATCTGAACGATGCGGAACTCGGTAAAGAGTATGTAATCAAAGATGTTGACACCTTCGGTGATGATGATATGAAGAGCTTTCTTTTTTCACTGGGTTGCTACAGTGGTGAAACTATCACGGTGGTTGATAAAAAGAAGAATCTGGTAGTATCCATAAAGGATGCCAGATACAATATCGACCCTGAACTTGCGTCAGCTATTTTGATTTAATTTTGATGTAGACGATACATCACCAAGAGGAGGATGAACCATGAGAATCGCATTAACGGGTAATCCCAATAGTGGAAAGACCACTATGTACAATGCAATTACCGGACGAAAGGAAAAGATAGGTAACTGGGCCGGCGTTACGGTAGACAAGAAAGAGAGCCCCATCAAGAAAACCTATAATGAAAGCGGAAAGGAACTTATAGCAGTCGATCTGCCGGGAGCATATTCCATGTCCCCGTTCACTTCGGAAGAAAGCATAACAAGCAGCTATGTTAAGCATGAGAATCCGGACGCTATCATTAATATAGTAGATTCCACCAATCTCAGCCGAAGCCTGTTTTTTACAACACAGCTTCTTGAGTTGGGTATTCCGGTTGTAGTAGCTCTGAATAAGAGTGATGCAAACGATAAAAAGGGAAATAAGATCGATACAGAAAAGCTGTCTCAGAAGCTGGGTTGTCCTGTAGTAAGAACAGTATCCACTTCGGACGAAGGTCTTAAGGAAGTTGTAAAGGTTGCCGCAAGCCTTGAGGGTAAAGGACAGAAGGCTCCTTATTCCGAAGGAAAGATCGATCTTACAAATAAAGAAGAAGTCGAAAAGGCGGACAGAGCCCGTTTCGACTATGTTAATTCCATCGTTAAAGAAGTAGAGGTTCGTAAGACATTTACCAAGGACAAGAATGTGGGCGACGTTATAGATAAGGTCGTAACAAACCCGATCCTCGGTCTTGTAATATTCGCAGGTGTTATGTTTCTGGTGTTCTATGTATCACAGACAACAGTAGGTACATGGATTGCCGATATTCTTGCAGGATGGATAGATACTTTTAAAGAATGGGTAGGAGATAAGATGGCAGATGCCAATCCGCTTCTCTATGCGCTTCTGGTTGACGGTATCATCGGTGGTGTAGGAGCCGTTGTGGGATTCCTTCCGCTGGTTATGGTCATGTACTTCCTGATCGCCCTCCTGGAGGACTGTGGTTACATGTCAAGAGCAACAGTAGTACTTGACCCTATCTTTAAGAGAGTAGGTCTTTCCGGAAAGTCCGTTATCCCGATGATCATCGGTACAGGATGCGGAATCCCTGCAATTATGGCCTGCAGAACTATCCGTAATCAGAGAGAGAAGAGAGCTACAGCTATGCTGGCAACATTTATGCCATGCGGAGCCAAGCTTCCTGTAATCGCACTTTTTGCAGGTGCCTTCTTCCCTGAATCAAAGTGGGTAAGCTGGGTTGCTTACATGGGTGGTATCGCACTGGTTCTTCTCGGTGCGCTTCTCATCAAGGCCATCACAGCTGCTAAATTCAGAAAATCATTCTTTATCATAGAGTTACCTGAGTACAAGGTACCGAGCCTCAAGTTTGCACTTCTTTCAATGCTTGAGCGCGGTAAGGCATACATCATCAAAGCAGGAACCATCATCCTTGTATGTAACACGGTAGTACAGATCATGCAGTCCTTTAACTGGAGCTTTGAAGCTATTGAGGAAGGTGCAGAGAATACATCAATCCTTGCTTCCATCGCAGGTCCGTTCTCATATCTGCTGGTACCTATCGTAGGTGTGGCAGCATGGCAGCTTGCGGCAGCAGCTATCACAGGCTTCATCGCAAAGGAAAATGTAGTCGGCACTATCGCTACGGTATATGCGATCACAAACCTTGTAGATCCTGAAGAAATGGAACTTGTGGGAGAGGGAAATGCAGTAGCCGTTGCTATGGGCATAACAAAGGTTGCAGCACTTGCATATCTGCTGTTCAACCTTTATACACCACCTTGCTTCGCTGCACTCGGAGCCATGAACTCCGAGATGCAGAGTAAGAAATGGCTTTGGGGTGCTATAGGTCTTCAGCTTGCAACAGGCTTCACGGTAGGCTTCCTGGTATACCAGATCGGTACACTTATCACAACAGGAGCTTTCGGTGCAGGACTTGTGGGAGGACTTATATTCGAAGCGGTATTCGCAGCAACACTTATCGGCATAATCCGCCACAATAACAGGGCAGTTGCCACGGAATATCAGCTCGCTTAATTACTTTGATATATAATCCTGCCAGGCGGGATATATATATGATAAACTCCTTTGATGAAGGGCCGTCATGTGAATAACATGACGGTTCTTTTTTGCTGTTTTTCACGGCCGATTTATGGTATGATACTGCTATATGGGGCTTAAAATTTTATGGGGTAAAAACGATGTGGTTTGAAAGGAGAAGGGTGTATGGATTTTGACAGTATTCTTTCGGCATATAAAAGTAAAACCTGCGTTATGTCGGTGGAAAAATATCCTGACGGAAAGTACGGTAATATACGTATTGCCGCAGGTAATAAGGCTCACTGTGATGACATGATGAATGTCATGCATAATCCGTTTATTCCGGATTCGCCTTATGAGAAGTATCTTCCTCAGAACAGGAATTTCGAGGACTTTTGTTATCGCTCGGCTGTATTGGGGCAGCCGCTGCATTCCTATGTTCAGCTTCCGCAGATGGGACTGTGGCTGAATATGTTCCTCCTTCCGCTGGAATCGGACAGGGAGGACGTGGGGTATTGTATATATTCCTATGAAGTAACACCGAATGTTGATTCGGATCAGCGAGCAAGCCTTTCGGCTGATACCTCCGCGGCGGTTCTTAAAACCTGTATAAAGCTGCGTGGTTCCGACAACATGGACGATACATTTAAAGAAGTTATAGAAGATATAAGACAGATATGTGATTCCGATCACTGCTGCATACTCCTTGTAGATACAGAGACGCACACCTGCAGAACGCTCTGCGAATCCATAAAGCCGGGAAGCGAAATGCTTCCGATGGATGCATATCTGGACGACTTATTCTTCGATATAACCCAGACATGGAAGGGAACGATTGACGACAGTACCTGTGTCATTGTAAAAGATGAAAATGACATGGAGTGGCTTAAGTCTGTAAATCCAATATGGCATGAGTCACTTACAGGTGCCGGAGCAAAGAATATAGTTTTATTCCCGCTGGAATATAACGGCGTAACTCTGGGATATCTCTGGGCATTAAACTTTAACGTTGAAAATACGGTAAAGATCAAGGAAACACTTGAACTTACGGCGTTCTTTATAGCATCCGAGATATCGAACTACCAGCTTCTTATCAGACTGGAGAAGCTGGGTTCCATGGATGTGCTGACAGGGGTTAAGAACAGAAATGCGATGAACATAGTCGTAAGTGATGTTATAGACGGAAAGGTTCAGGTTAAGTATCCGTATACGGTAGTTTTTGCGGATCTTAACGGACTGAAGAAAGTCAATGATCAGTGTGGTCATGATGAGGGTGACAACATGTTGAGAAGAGCTGCGGGTATACTCAGGGATGCATTTTCGGATGCCGAAGTATATCGTGCAGGCGGAGATGAGTTTATGATTCTGGGATGGGGTCTGGACGAAGAAAAACTGGAAGACAGATTAAAGAAGATAAATTTAAGAGCCGAGGATCCGGACAGTCTTCATTTTGCAATAGGAACCTATGTGGTTCATGAGGGTGATGATATACGTACGGCCATGAGAATAGCCGATGAGAGAATGTATATCAATAAAAAAGAATACTACGATGTTTACCCGGAGAGAAGGTACAGATAAACAATTTAAGGAGATTTATTAAGATGGGTTTTTCAAAAGATTTTATGTGGGGCGCGGCATCCGCTGCGTACCAGGTTGAAGGTGCGTATAATGAGGATGGCAAGGGACTGAGTGTCTGGGATGTTACTTCGGCTCCTGTCGGCCTGGTGGCTCATGGTGAGAACGGAAATGAGGCATGCGACCACTATCATAGATATAAAGAAGACGTAAAGCTCTTCAAGGAAATGGGATTAAAGTATTACAGATTTTCAATCAGCTGGCCGAGAGTTATTCCGAACGGAGTCGGTGAAGTGAACGAAAAGGGACTTAAGTTCTACAGTGATCTGGTGGATGAACTTCTTGCTGCGGGTATCACTCCGCTGGTAACGCTTTTTCATTGGGATCTTCCCTACGAGCTTTTCTTAAAAGGTGGATTTGCAAATCCGGACTTCCCGAAGTGGTTTGAAGATTATACTAAAGTTGTTACAGATGCTCTGTCGGACAGAGTTAAGTACTGGATTACATTTAACGAGCCTCAGTGCTTTTTGGGACTGGGATTCTGGGAAGGCAAACATGCTCCTTTCCTGCAGTGTGATGACAGAACCTGTATGAGAATGGTACATAACGTGCTTCTGGCTCACGGAAAGTCTGTTATATACATACGTGAAAATGCAAAGACAGAGCCGGTTATTGGCTTTGCACCGATAGGCCCGGTTAAGATCCCGAAATCCGATTCTCCGGAAGATATCGAGAAGGCAAAGGAAGACAGCTTCTCACTGGGAGCAAAGTTCTTCTCGCTTTCACTGTATTCGGATCCGATCGTTTTAGGAAAGTATCCGGATGAAGCTTATGAGATATTCGGTGATAATATGCCGGAGATCAAGCCGGGAGATATGGAACTGATATCCCAGCCGATCGATTTCTACGGAATGAATATATACTACAGTGCAGCTGATATCGTTGAAAACGGTTATCAGGACAACGAGTATAAGGGAATCCCGCGTACAGCCTGCAGATGGGTCATCGATCCGAAGGTTCTTTACTGGTCACCGAGATTCATGTATGAGAGATACGGACTTCCGATCCTTATGACGGAAAACGGAATGGCTGTTAATGACTGCATATCTCTTGACGGAAAGGTTCACGATCCTCAGAGAATCGACTATCTCAACAGATATCTGCTGGAGTATAAGAGAGCAGCAGATGACGGAATTCCTCTTATGGGATATCTGTGCTGGTCGGCAATGGATAACTTCGAGTGGGCTGAAGGCTATGATATGAGATTCGGACTTATCTATGTTGATTACAGAGATCAGACAAGGATCATAAAGGATTCCGGCTACTGGTACAAGAGTGTTATAGAGAGCAACGGAGAAAATCTCTAGATTTATCAATACATTTGAGTTTGAAGGAGATACATGATCGTGTATCTCCTTTAAAAATGACAGGAATATAAGAGGTAATAGAAAATGTTGGAAACAGGAATAAAGGGTAAAGAGGAACTGACAGTAACAGAAGAGATCACGGCGAAGGTTGTGGGAAGCGGCGGACTGGAAGTTTTTGCCACACCTATGATGATCGCTTTATCGGAGAAGACGGCCCTTACAAGTATCATGCCGTATCTGGAAGAAGGTAAGAGTACCGTAGGTACCAAAATCGATATAGCACATATAGCGGCTACACCTGTAGGAATGAAGGTGACCTGCGAGACAGAGCTGATAGAGATCGACCGCAGAAGACTTGTGTTTTCCGTAAATGTATATGACGAAATTGAGAAGATTGCGGAAGGAACACATGAGCGTTTTATCGTAGATAACGAAAAGTTTATTTCGAAAGCATATGGTAAGGCCGACAGATAAGAGGCTTTACATATAGGAGGAACTATGTGGGAAAAACAGATTGAAGATATAGTAAAGTTTGTGGCATCTCTGCCGGATGAAAGAACCGATGCGGTTCAGCCGACAAGAAGCCAGTTTACAAGACTTCTGGCGGAACCTGCTGCAGCCAGAAGAGTACCGGGAATTCCGGCCCGTATGAATGAAAACGGGAATTATAAATGCAGCAAGGAAGAAGCAGTGCTTACAAAGCAGTTTATGAAGAGAATGTTCAAGATCGATTCAAAGGACAGTCTTCTTGCATATCAGAGATACCAGTTCCGTGAAAGCGTTCAGTACGAGCAGTTCATGACGTTCTGGAAAGGAGCACCGCTGTTTGATCTCGATGAGCTTAATCCGGAAGGAAGAAAGTTCTTTGATATGTTTAAGACCAAGGCAGAGCCTTTCTATCCGGTATTACAGGAAAAGGGATTCTATGCCTGGGATATTAACGAATATATAGGAATCTGCAGAATGGCGAATGCCTGCGGCATCATAACGGACGAGGAGTTTGATGAGATAGCGGACCACTTCGTGAAGAAGGCACAGGTGTTCTATCACTCATTCAAAGAGTATGCTCTTTCAGTGCTTTGCGGAGGCCTCTTCTTTATGACCATAGACGGCAGTGATCAAAAGAGTGTTGAAGGCTTTGTGGATCTTCAGAAGAAGATAATCGCAAATCTTTTCGAGGATAAAGCTCCTTGGAAGCGTTATGCTTGGTACAGACCTGAGAAGCGTGAGTGGGCTGTGATCTATCCTGAAAATCAGGGATGCCTTGTGACCAAGGCGGCTCTGAGTGACGGTATCTTCTACATGTACAGAGAAGAAGGTGCCAAGGATCAGCCGGACAGCGGATGGCGATTCTTCCACGGAGACGAGTCGGAAGAATACTGCAACACACCTGAAAACTGCGAGATATTAAGTCTCAATACTATCTGCAATATCAGGCCGGATATCCTGGCATATCTGGAAACACCAAGCGGCTATGCATACCTCTGGAACGGTACGGACTGGGATAAGGATAAGCTTTCCTAATTGATTTCTAGATTGGAGGATAAGTATTTATATGTCAGACCTTGCATCAGACAAATTATTGGTAACAGCCAGATTAATGGATCTGGTCGAAAGACTGAGAAGAATGAACATTAAATCATACCGTGTGATAGAAGAGCGTGGTGACGGAAGAGGAGGAGTGATCTTCAGAATCTCTCACAATATGAGTTTTTGGTCATGGGGAGAGAATATATCCATAGCAATGAGACCGTACAACGACATGCAGACGGTAGTCGAAGTGATGTCAATGTGTTCCATGCCGACCCAGGTGATAGACTGGGGAAGAAACAGCCGGAATCTTCAGGATTTAATGTCGTATCTGTTGAATGGACTTCCGGCAACCAGAATCTAAGTGTACAGCAAAAAATGAAAAAAACTTTTCCGATTTTTGATGAGTAAAAGGAAACTCCGTGGATTATTATAGCCCTAAATGATTATATGAAAGGTTTAGGGGTACACTATGACTGCGGACATTTTAAGAAGCTGTATTGTAAGGGCTTTGGAGGAAATGAAGAACAAGGCTCTTGAAATGGGGATTAAAGGAGTAGCTGTTGCGTCGATACTGAATAAGGGAGAGACCTACGACTGGATGGGAGAGATGAAGGTCGTGGAAACTCCGTATAATCTGACCGAAGGCTGGAACCTTGTGGCTATAGCATGGTCGAAATGCGGTGAGGTTATCGCAACCGAAGCGGACAGCGGAAATCCGGATCACCATAAGATTATGGGTGAGTTCGGATTTGTAGGCGGAGCCTACGAAGAGTATAAAGGATATAAGATGGCATTTGCTTTCAGCGGCGCACTTTCGGAAGAAGATCTGGAAGTTGCCAGACACGGAATAAATGTCATGAAAACTTTAATTTAATTCCATAAAAATTCTCTTGACCCGGCCCTTGAGGCCGGGTTTATTCTTTGTCTGACTTAAAGATAAGGAGGACTGATATGAGAGATTTAAGTCTGATGACATGGAAAGAGATTAAAGAGGCTGATAAAGAAAAAAGTATAGTATTTGCGGTTATGGCACCTATCGAAGAACACGGGTGGTGTCTGCCTCTGGCGACGGATCTTATAGAAGGAGAGTCCTGGTGCAAAGGGGCGATGGAAGAGATAGAAAAGAGTATTCCTGCGGAGTGCTTTTATCTTCCTGCATTTCCAATTGCGGCGGCATCTGTAAATGAGTTTTACGGATCAATTCACTTTTCCATGAAGACAACTTATGAAGTAGCATATGAGATACTGGAGAGCCTTCGGTTTATGGGATTTAAGCATATGGTGATCATTGCTTCACACGCGGATCCGGATCATCAGATTGCGGTGAAAAAAGCGGTAAATCGTATCAATAAAAAGTTCGGAGTATGCGCGATATCACCTATGGGAGCCATATTCATGGGAGCGGGAACGGAAGAGCCGGATGAACTGAAAAAACTTGAAGCGGAACACGGAAATGATTTTCATGCGGGCTGGGTTGAAACCTCGAGTCTGCTGGATATCGATGAGGGATATGTAAGAGACGGATATAAAGATTTACCGGATTCGAATATCACAGATAAGGATATGATATCCAAGAAGAAACAGCTCTCTGCAATGGGAAGATACGGACATATGGGAATGCCGAGATTTGCTTCGAAGGAAGTCGGTGAGATGCTGAACCGCAACTCTATTGAATCGATATGTGATGCCGTGATAAAATTCTATAACAGAGACGGATATGAGAGATACGATGATTATTTTCTTTATAAGATCCTTCCGCTTCACATAGGATTTATAAGGATTTTCGGAAGAGTGAAGAGAAGGATGGTGAGTGAATGATGTATACAAGAGGTCAATTTGCAATAATAGGAAAAGTTGGAAGGAAAGCACTTCGAATTTATCATGAGGAAGGTCTTCTTATCCCTGCTTTTGTAAACGAAGAAAACGGTTATCACTATTATGAGGAAAGTCAGCTGGCGGTTCTTGAGAAGATCAAGAGACTCAGAAAGATAGGGCTTTCACTGTATGAGATAAAGCAGGTACTGGAAGGAAAAGCCGAGGAGTCACAGCTGATCGACAGTAAGATAAAAGAGATGGACAGCAGGCTGCAGGTAGTAAAAGAGATTGCAGTGAGTAAGACAGAAGAGAATGTCGATACTCCTGCGGGAGAACCTGATATCAGATCCTTCGAAAGATGCAGATGTCTCTTTATTGACGAGAATACCGAATTGGAAAATCTGGGAATGTCTGTGGGAAAACTTTTCGAGAAGGTTGTCCGTGAAGGATATAAAACAGCAGGAAGTCACTTTGTAATTTATGATAGACTTTCAACAGAAGACTTCTCTATGAGAACATGTCTGCCGGTGGAAGGCGGCAGCGAAGAAGATATAACAGAAGTTTATGAGGAGAAGTGTCTCCACATTAATTTTAAAGAAGGTTTTTCCAAGGTGGGACAGGCCCACGTTATTATAAAAGAATATGCCGATAAGAACAGTATCAGCCTTACCGACAAAGCTTATGAAGTCTATAACAGCGATATGTCGGTGGATGTATATTATGTGATCTGATTTTTGACCGCGGCAGGCTTGCCGCGGTTTTCTTTTTATTGACATGTTATTATCTTTCTGATAATATGATATTATCAAAATGATAATAACATGTCTGACAGGAGATGATACGTATGAATAAAAGAAAAAATTACATCGGAATGATTCCGTTGCTGATACCTATTCCCGTAATGGTTGTCATGATGATAATGAGCATAAAAAATATGTTTACATGGGAAATGTCCGGGTATTCAAGAAATAGAGAGAACGTACAGGGACATCCGGCACCACCGATATTTACTGTTATCGTAGGAGCGTTCGGATTATTTGCGGTGGCGATCCTGAGCTATATTCTGCTGCTGATAGCAATTAAACTTTTTAAACGTGTCAGATTCAACAACACGTTATATAATATAGTAAATGCGGCTGATCCGACTCTTCCTTCGGAGGGAGAGTATTATCTGTACAGAACGAGGGTTGCAAAGAGATTTTTGGTAAGGTATACGATCCTTATGATGCTCGCGTTTACATTTTGGTATTTTCTAATAGGTCGATTGGCGGTGGCATTTGTGATCGCATTGGCGGTGATCGGACTTCTGCATTATGCGGGTACAGGGGATGTTCCCGAAAAAATATGTATAGATAACAGGGGAATGTTTTTTAATGACGTTCCATTTGAATTCGGATATATTGAAAATGTGCTTGTGGATGTAAAGAAAAGAGATATGGTAATTGACATGGGGAATAATTATATCAGCAGAATTCCGCTGGGATCGACAGACGGAACTCTGGATTCCACGACACTGGCAATCCTGATGACCGTATGTCAGGCCTGTGAAAAGAATAAGATATTATTCAGATTTAAATAACCCGGAGGAGTCCGTCTGATCAGGGAATATCTGAAGGACGGAAAAGAAGTTTACAATGAACGAAAAAGAGAAGAAAGAATTTAATGATAAATTACGGAAGCTGTCGGTGCCGCTGGCAATGCAGAGTCTTCTGAACGCGCTGGTCGGTGCGTCGGATGCATTGATGCTCGGAAGATTAAATCAGGATTCCATAGCAGCAGTTGCACTTGCGAATCAGATCTTCTTTGTAATGACTTTATTTACGGGAGCTATAACAGGAGCTGCCGGTGTAATGATCGCTCAGTATTGGGGCAAGAAGGATTACAGAAATGCCGGAAGGTTCCTCGCTATGGCGGTAAGATATGCGATCCTTATAAGTGCGATATTCTTTGTTATCGGATTTGTATTTCCAAAGCCGGCGATGAGGATATTTACTACGGATAGCAATCTGATACGGATAGGTTCCGAGTATCTGAGGATTGTCAGCTTTTCATATTTTTTCTCCGCTGTTTCGCAATGTATTCTCATGAATATGAAGATAGCGGGAAATGCAAATCTCAGTGTTGTTATTTCGGCACTTACGGTAACGGTTGATATGGTTGCGGACTATTTCCTGATTTACGGAAAGTGTGGTATACCTGCACTGGGTGCAAACGGATCCGCGTATTCAACTATTGTGGTTGAAGTGCTGGCGCTGGTAATAGCTGTGGTCTGGGCGAAGAGAAAAGATACCATATATCTTGATATGAAAGCCCTTACTTATTTTTCAATTGATTTTGAAAAGGATTACTGGAAGATCTTCCCGGCAAATCTTGCAAGTGCACTTTCCTGGGGACTCAGTATATCTGTTCATAACATAATCATGGGACGTCTCGGTTCGGATGCTACCGCGGCTGCATCGGTCACAAATGTAACCCAGCAGCTGATAGCATGTATAACCTGGGGAATAGCCGGCGGATCGGGAATTATGGTAGGCGAACTTCTGGGGGCGGGCGAACTTGAAAAAGCAAGAAAATACGGAGACAAGTTTTACCGTGTTTCCTTTTACAGCGGCTTGATAAATGTTCTGCTTATTGCAGTAACCGGACCGGTCATATATATGTTTTATACATTGTCGCCTGTGGCAAAAGGGTATCTTATATGGATGCTTGTATTCAGCTGCTTTTACATGTTTGCATTTGCGTATAATACGATCTTTACCTGCGGTGTATTTCCTGCGGGAGGAGATGCAAAGTACGATGCGGTCAGCGTGATCTTTGCCACATGGTGTTTTGCAATCCCGGCAGCGCTTATCGCCTGCTTTGTATTAAAACTTCCGGTGCTGATGGTTTATGTGATCATGTGTCTGGATGAGATTGTGAAGCTTCCGTTCTTAAAGAGACATTATGATAAATATATATGGTTGAAGAACCTTACGAGAGATACCGGAGAGGCTTAAAGATAGGACTGGAATATGTATAGAATTTTATTGGTTGATGATGATAACGGAATGATCTCAATGGTGAAGGATTATCTGACTGTGAAGGGATATGACATTATCACTGCAACAGACGGAGAGACTGCACTGAATAAAATCAAATATGAGCCGGATATAATTCTCCTTGATGTCAACATGCCAAAGATGGACGGCTTTGAAGTATGCATGAAGATCCGTGAACTGGTATCATGCCCGATCATTTTCCTGACAGCGAGGGAAGAAGAGGCAGACAGGATAAAAGGTCTGGAGATAGGAGGAGATGACTACATCCTAAAACCCTTCAGCTTAAAGGAACTGGCGGCAAGGATAAAGGCTCATCTGAACCGTGAAGAACGAATAAAGAGAAAGAGTGCTGTTCAGTATAAAGACGGCCTTCTTATAGATTATTCATCCAAGAAAGTAACATACGGCAGTGAAGAAATAAATATGACAGGACTTGAGTTTGCTATCATAGAATTTCTGTCACTCAATCCGGGAAGAGTTTATGATATCGACAGTATCTATGAACATGTCGGCGGATATGACAGCGAAGCGGAAAGCAGAGTTATTACTGTACTTATCGGACGTATCAGAAAGAAGATTAAAGAATACACGGAACATGAATATATAGAGACAGTCTGGGGAGTGGGTTACAGATGGAAAAGCTGAAGAATTTATCGCTGAAACGGACAATCATCTTATACATGGGAATAGCGATATTGATAAGTACTCCTTTAAGCCTGCTCGTATATAATGCGGCTGAAAACACTCAGCATAATATCTGGATCAAGTATATCAGTGAAGAGGAGTTTGATCTGATAAGAGAGCATGGCGATATGACGAGTATCCCGAGAACTCCTTCTTCCCTGATGACAGATAAAGAAATATTTATAACCGAGCTTTGTGATTTTATCGAGACATGGGGTTCGCTTATTATAATGTTTCTCGGTTGCTGTATAGCTGTATTTATATTTTACAGGAATAAGATGAGAATTCCGCTCAGAGAATTGAAAGCCGCATCCGATCATATCTCAAAAAATGATCTTACCTATGAGATTGATTACGAGAGCGATGACGAGATGGGAACTCTCTGTAAAGACTTTGAGAAAATGAGAAGCGAGCTTGTTAAAAACGAGAAAAAGGTCTGGAACATGGTCGAAGATGAAAGAACCCTTCGATCATCGGTGGCTCATGATATAAGAACTCCGATAACTTTGATAAAAGGAAATCTGGAGATGATAGATGAGTTCCTTCCCGAAAAGAAGATAGATGAGAAGAAGACGCTTGAACTTATACATACAACCATGCAGCATGTGGATCATCTGGAACATTTTGTTGAAATGATGAGAGGCCTGAACAGCATCGTTGATGCGGAACCGGATTATAAGAGTATCAAGTACAGTGAGCTGGCACAGAAGGTACAGGATGTTCAGAAGACGCTGTGTGAGAAGAATAATATCAATTTCAAATTTTCTAAAACTGATACGGACAGAGAAATAGAAGCAGATCCGATGTTCGTGATCGAAGTGGCGGAGAATCTTATCAACAATGCTATACGTTATGCCAAAAGCAATATAAATGTATCGCTCTTTCTTAACGAGAGACATATTGATCTTATCGTTGAGGATGACGGGGAAGGATTTAAAGATAATCCCAAAACTTTGATGAAGGCATACAGTAAATCGAAAGATGATGACGGAGAGATGCATTACGGATTAGGACTTTATATCAGCAAGTCCTTATGTAATGCTCATAACGGAAAACTGCAACTGGAAAACAGAGAATCAGGTGGTGCGAGAGCTGCTGCAACGTTTGAATTAAGATAGTGATTGACGGCAAATGAAACGAGATTTCATTTGCCGTTTTTTTGTTGATATTTCATTGATAATTCTCATCTAATATTGTTGTGTAAGAAAAATCAAAGGAGGAATTATGAAATTTATTATCAGCAGAGAAATTAAAAACTATCTTAGAAATCCCCTTTATTGGATAGGGGCGCTGATCATCATGGCCACGGTGTTTTTATGTCTTAAGGATTATCTGAATATACGTTGGTATTCGGTGGACGAAATCCTTACCAAACCGGATGATGTTACAGAAGATGATGCGGATGTGTATTACGGATACATAGCGGCCGATGAGATTGTGAGTGAGGAGGAGAAATATGAGAGAGGACTTGACCATGTAAGAGAGGATTTTATTCAGGTCTTCGGCATGAGTGAAGCGGAAGCCGATGACGCTGTAAATGATATCAAATCCCGTCATATGTCCATAGCTGAAACGTTATCCTACATGGAGGAAGAGTACAGCTATTACGGAGGAAATGTATTCGAGGGTGGATCAAATATAAAAGCAACAACGGAAGAGGTGAATCAATACATGGATTTCGGACTCCGGGAGCATTCCTATGCTTACTGGTTTGCGAATAAGTTCGCTGACTTCATCGGGGTTATGATTTCTTTTTTCGCCGCAGTGATGCTGGCATTTCTTTTTACGGCGGATATGAAAAAAGAAACCCATGAACTGCTTCATACAAAACCAATTACCGCCGGACGTTATGTGATGGGAAAGTTCCTGAGCGGCGTAACCGTATTATCGTTTGTTGTTTTGATTATGATGATCACATTTTCAATCCTCTGCATGAGGAATGAACTCAGTGCCGGAATACCGGATGTGATCTGTCATATGGCAAAGGCGACAGTGCTTTATGTTATGCCGACGGTGATCGCTTCGACTGCAGTATGTGTGCTTGTATCGATTCTCTTCAGGAATCCGATTCCTGCGATACCGATCATGTTTTTATATGTTATTTATTCGAATCTTGGTTCTTATGATGCGGACGGGAATTACGGTTTCTATGGAAGGATTCTGGGACTGATGTTCAGGTTCCCCGATAACTTCTTTGAAACCGCGCCGATGCCGATGTTTCGATTAAACCGGATATTACTGCTGCTTCTTTCGGGAGTGTGCATCCTGCTGGCAACTGTTAAGTGGAAGAAGGTGAGAATATGATAGATGAGATAAAGATCATGCTTCCGCCCTACAAGATAATTTATTCGGTTTTGATTGTCCTATTCCTACCGGCATTAAGGGGGATATCGGACACGGAGGAAATCGGATGTACCTTGGACATAATGATATCTGTCCTCACGATGGTAATGACGGTGGATACTTATCTTGTGGAGAAGAGAGAACAGAGATGGGAAATCATATCTTTACTACCGATAGGGAGCAGAATAAGGATGGTATATAAGAGACTGTTCGTTCAGTTTATCTATATATTTTTGGGGGCGGCTATAGGATACTTCTTGTTTTTCATATGGCAGCCTGTACTGCAGGAATTTCACAGTGAAGTACTGAGGTATCTGGAGTATCTGACGGCTGTAGGTGTATCTATAGTTTTCTGGGGAGTTTTGGCTTTGGTAACAGCAAATGTCACGGGGAATATATGGAAAGGAATAGGAGCGGGACTGGTGCTGTGGATGGACCTCATCTCGACTTTCGGAAGCAGGATATTGGGAAGATACAATATTTTTGCTTATGCGCTCGGAGGAACCGACAGAGGATTATCGGGATGGATTCCGGGAAAGACAATAGGGTTGATAATTGCGGTGGTTATAGGTGTGTTTATACTGCCGAAGACTTTGGGGTTCAGGAGGAATTGATATGATAACAGTAAATAATCTGAAGGTTGTATTTAAGAACGGACATATCGGAATAGATGATATGAGTTTTGAAATCGGGAATGGGATATACGGATTGCTGGGAGAAAACGGAGCGGGGAAAACAACACTTATGAGAGTTCTCACGACCATATTGAAACCGGCGTCCGGAAAGGTGATGTTTGATGATATAGCTTATACGGATAAGAATTATCATGAAATCCGTAAGAAAATCGGATATCTTCCGCAGGAGCTTAATCTTTATCCGAACCTGACGGTGGAAGAAACCCTGATGTATCTGGGAAGAATGTCGGGCATTGATAAAGATATATGCAGGAAGAGAGTGGAAGAGTATCTTGAGCGTACCAATCTGGCAGAACATAAAACCAAGAAGAATAAACAGCTGTCGGGAGGAATGAAAAGAAGAGTGGGGCTGGTTCAGGCACTGGTAAATGAACCTGAACTCCTGATAATAGATGAACCGACAACGGGACTGGATCCGGAAGAGAGAGTGAAGATAAGAAAACTGCTGGTGGACTTTTCGGAGAACAGAACGGTGCTGTTCTCAACCCATGTGGTGGAAGACCTCGCGGCTACGACAGACAGAATACTGGTCATGAAGAAAGGAAAGTTGGAATATGCAGGCGGGGCGGGAGAACTTATAAAAAGCGCAGAAGGGAAGCTGTGGAATTATTTTACCGGGAGCGAGG
>CACZHN010000033.1 GCA_902780985.1 uncultured Lachnospiraceae bacterium
TGCCTCCAAATAAAATATTCTATTTATATACGGATTACTCAACTACAGCTAAAATGTTTTCCTGGCTTACGATTGTGAACTTCTCTTCGCCAAATGTTACATCTGTACCTGCATACTGTGAATAAATAACCTTCTGACCGACTTTAACAGTCATAGGAATCTTCTTTCCGTTTTCATCAACTTTTCCCGGTCCTACAGCTACCACTTCCGAATACTGTGGCTTTTCCTGTGAGTTACCTGTAAGGATGATACCTGAAGCTGTTGTCTCCTCAACCTCAGCAGCTTTAAGAACTACTCTGTCACCAAGTGGTGATATCTTAACTTTCTTTGCCATTAAAAATACGCCTCCTCGTATATTGATTCTGACTTTAGCACTCATTACTCTTGAGTGCTAACACAAATTATATTGTACTCATTTTCTCAAAAAAATCAATACTAAATTTACCAAATAGAGAAGAAAAATCCCGCTAGTGGTGAAAGTACGATCATGATAACGGAAAATGTAAAGGACGATATGGAAACCAGTGTTGCCCTCTGATCCGACGGAAACATATCGTGCAGCTTAGCAGCCGTTCTTATCTCTATGGCATCGTCAGCAAGAGAAGCTATAAATCCGCCCAATGTCATTATCGGAACAATACCGCTGTGTTCCAAAACAACTCCCGCAAGCACACCGATTGTACATATGATAAAAAGATATGCGTACTTTACTTTCTTGAACTTAACTATCAGCTTCGAGCCAACTACTCCGCCCAGTTCCATGGTAAAGAGTGCAACACCCAGGAATACATTTGATATTCCCGCATCCCTGATCTTGGACTGCAGGAAAAACAAAAGTAAAATGTCTATAGCGCCCACAAAAGAATTAAGGAACATAAGCTTTGCGGCTTTAGGATTTCTGAACAGGAACCTGATGCTTTCCGCAAAGTATTCGATAAGTTTTTTTGCCATCGCCTTTGTAGATACATCTTTATCCTTAGCAGGATCTTCTCCCACTCTTACTTCCACCAGCTTGAGTGTAAAGAATAATGTTATAAGTCCCGTAGCCGCACTGATAAAGTACGCCTTTCTGTATCCCAGATAAAGTGCAAGTCCCGCGCACAGAGTCGATATTCCGTTGAATATCCTGTATATGATAAACTGATTTGAATTATACTTCTCAAATCCCGCTTCTTTTCCGACCTTCTTCATGGAGTCATAGGCAAGGGCCTCTCCCGAACCGGAAGCGAAGTTATAAGCCATGGCATAAAACGGCATGGCCATACAGGCAACCGTGAAGTTTTCCGATACCGCAGTGATGAGACACCCGATAATCGCCATAATATTTCCCAGCGCCAGCATCTTCTTTCTTCCGTACACATCCGCCATCATTCCCGACGGAATCTCGCATATCAGACTGGTGATATGAAATACTGTTTCCGCAAATCCTATCTGAACCAGTGAAAAGCCTCTGGATGACATGATGACCACCCATGCCGCAGTAAGTGATAAATTTCCGAGAATACCTGTTGTATATAATAATCTTATTTGTCTCTTTAAATTAAACATAAAAAAATCTCCCTTCAGTCTTACTTAAATAGTAAAAAACCTATTGGAGATAGTGCTAAATTACCGGATTAAATTCGTAAACCAACCTAAAAATGGGCGCACTATCCCCCTAAGGGAGAATTGTGTAACCTTTAGTCAGTTGTACGTTATTGTTTGTCCAGTACATAATAATCTTCTTTCATTTGATTTAAATTCATCAAAAATAATAACACCTGCCTAAGCAGGTGTCAACTCTTATTATTCAGGTATTTCCTGTTTATTAAATTCCGATCTTTCTATCCTTACCGTAGATAAACAGATACTGCTGTGCGATTCCGGCTACATTGCCGAACTTCTGGCACATTTCTTTCTCTATAACATCCTTCGGCGTATCCTTATGGAAATACATTTCCTCGCAGATTCTCTTCATCCATACATCCACAGGAAATGCATCGGTCCTTCCGAGGGAAAACAGCAATACGCAGTTGGCAACCTTTTCGCCTACTCCCTTAACCGACATAAGAGTTTTTCTTGCATCCGCTGTAGACATCTTGCGAAGGGCTTTCTCGGAAAGTTCTCCCGATACCACCTTTTCCGTAGCATCCATAATGTAAGGTGCTCTGAAGCCTGCCTTGCATCCTCTTATATCATCTTCCGTTACAGCCGCCAGCTGTTCCGGACGCGGAAAAAGCGCATCAAAATCAGAATTGAAGAATCTGATGGAATCCGCCCCCCTCTTATCACCGCAGAGTGTGGAGATATTTCTTACCACCTGCTTTATCTGCGGGATCTGCTTATTCTGGGAAATGATAAAAGATATCAGGCATTCGAAAAACTCCTGATTAAGGATCCTGATCCCCGGATTCTCCAGGATGATCTTCTCAAGTCTCGGATCCGCTTCTATGATCCTCTTCTTTATACTTCCGTAATCACTTTCCAGATCAAAGTAATTCTTCCATATATGCTCGTATTCCCAGTTATCCGTATCGAAGAACGTGAGCTTAACGCCGTTTGCGGAAGGCTCCTCCATTATGTGAAGGAACCTCCCGCATGCTGCTATATCGTATTCATATTTGTTCGGATTTTCACCGTTGTCGGTTCTTGAAAAATGAAAACATTGTCCGCATTCCAGTATCTCTCTAAGGTGAAAATCTTTTACGTCATTAACAATATAATCTTTATTCAAGTCGTATGCCTTTCTTATGCCGGCTTATAAGAGCTCTTAAGTCCGACTATTCTGTTAAATACAGGCGCGCCATCCTTTGAATCCTTGCTGTCCACACAGAAGTATCCGTTTCTTATGAACTGGAAGGAATCTCCTGCCTTGGCATCCTTAAGACAAGCTTCAAGCTTTGCATCCTTAAGGATAACAAGTGAATTAGGATTGAGGTTAAGTGTTCCGTCCTCGTTAAGCTTACCCTTTTCTTCGTCGATTATGTTCTCGTAAAGTCTTACTTCAGCTGTAAGACAATCTGCTGCATTTACCCAATGGATAGTACCCTTTACCTTACGTCCTTCGAAACCGCTGCCGCTTCTTGTTTCAGGATCGTATGTTGCATGGATGAGAGTTACATTTCCGTCTGCATCCTTCTCGCAGGATGTACACTTAACAAAGTAAGCACCCTTAAGCCTTACTTCGTTACCCGGGAAAAGTCTGAAGTACTTCTTAGGAGGCTCTTCCATGAAGTCATCTGCTTCAACATAAAGCTCTCTTGAGAAAGTAACCTTTCTTGTTCCTGCATCTTCAGCATCCGGATTGTTCTCGATATCGAACTCTTCTGTCTGTCCTTCCGGATAATTATCTATAACGAGCTTGATAGGATTCAGCACGCCCATGAGACGCGGAACCACCGGCTTAAGGTCTTCTCTGATGCAGTACTCAAGCATAGCGTAATCGCATGAACCCTGTGACTTTGAAACGCCTGCAAGCTCCATGAATGTCTTAAGTGATGAAGGTGTAAATCCACGGCGTCTGAGAGCTGCCAGAGATACAAGTCTCGGATCATCCCATCCGTCTACGATTCCGTCTTCAACAAGCTTCTTGATATATCTCTTACCTGTAACCACATTTGTCAGATAAAGCTTTGAGAACTCAATCTGCTTAGGTGGATTAGGATATTCAAGCTCTGCAACAACCCAGTCGTAAAGAGGTCTGTGGTCCTCAAACTCCAGGGTACAGATTGAATGTGTAACTCCTTCGATAGCATCCTCGATAGGATGAGCGAAATCATACATAGGATAGATAAGCCATTTATCACCTGTGTTGTGATGTGTCATACGAGCGATTCGGTAAATAACCGGGTCTCTCATGTTGATGTTAGGTGATGCCATATCTATCTTTGCACGAAGAACCTTTGATCCGTCAGGGAACTCACCGTTCTTCATAGCCTCAAAGAGACTGAGGTTTTCTTCAATGCTTCTGTTGCGGTAAGGAGAATCCTTACCCGGCTCTGTAAGTGTACCTCTGTACTCTCTTATCTCTTCTGCGGAAAGGTCATCAACATAAGCCTTGCCCTTCTTGATAAGCTTGATTGCAGCTTCGTACATCTGATCGAAGTAATTTGAAGCAAAGAGAACTTCGCCTCTGAAGTCCGCACCCAGCCACTTAACGTCTTCTACGATGGAATCAACAAACTCTTCCTTTTCCTTTGTAGGGTTTGTATCATCAAATCTCAGGTTGAACTGTCCGCCGTACTCTACAGCAAGTCCGTAGTTGAGAAGTATAGACTTTGCATGTCCGATATGCAGATATCCGTTCGGTTCCGGTGGGAATCTGGTTACGATTTTTGTGTACTTTCCTTCCTCCAGATCCTTATCGATGATCTGCTCTATAAAATTTTTTGATTTAACTTCTTCTGATTCTGTTACTTCTGAATCCTTGATTATCTCATCAGCCATTACTGATTATTCCTCCTCATCATCCTGACCCGGCAGAACGACCTTCTGCTTAGGTGCTTCCTTAACTTCCGTATACGTACCCCTTACAGGCTCCGGCTGAACCGCTGTCTGTACCGGTACTTCTTCCGGCTGAACAGCTTCTGCAGTCTCTTCAACCTGTGCAGGTGCCGAAGGTGCATACTCCTCTACGAGAGATGCCACTTCCGCATCAAGCTGCGGTACATCGGTATCGGCAACAACATCAAATGCGGAATCGATTCCGTACGGTCTCTCTTTCTTTGCATTTTCGATCTTGTCCTTACGCTCTTCAACCGCAAGCGGTACATTTACGCTGCTGTTAAAGTCTTCCGCTACCTCAAGCTGAATCTCGCCGGTATCCTGATTAACCTCATAAGACTTACTCTTTGTAAGCTTATCGGTCTCGGCATCGGCTGTTTCTTCAGGCTGGTCGCCGCTTCCCGGAATGTCCGGATCTGTATCCGTATCATCATCTTCGTTATCCGGATATCCGCCTTCGGAAGGTACTCCGGAATCGCTGTTGTTCTTCACGATGAGAACAATCACAGCAATACACATTATAACGAATAATACAGACATTGCAATAAGAAGAAATTTTAAATGTTCTTTTGTTAAGCCTTTTTCTTCCTTAGTTTCGGTTTCTTTCTTAGGAATTACAGGGGCTGCGGTTGTTGCTTCAACCTCTGTTGTTGCTTCTGTAGTAACAACTATCTGAGCGTCCGAAATCGAAGCTATGAGACTCTCGGCAGCTGCATATCTCATGAAGCTTCCTTCCACTGTATCATAGAAGTAGAAGCCTTCCGTACCGTCAAGATTCATGGCATATACA
The DNA here is from genome assembly GCA_902780985.1 of uncultured Lachnospiraceae bacterium. Next base: position 5,273 of record CACZHN010000033.1, read on the forward strand.
AGATATATTCCGGAATCTGTTCCGTCGGAAAATGCATTGAAGCTGTCTTCTTCTATCTCAAGCTTAGCTGGCTTGAATCCCTTAGGGATATCAAGTCCTTCAGGCTTATTGATTATTACGTATCTTACATACTGAGCGGAAAACTCTGTATATCTTAAATATGTATCATTATCTCTGTCGTAAATGTACCAGCCTCTGCCGCCTTCTTCGTCTTCCAGGCAGACAATAGAGATTCTGCCGTTCGGTGATTCGAATCCCGGTACATCGTTTTCTCCGATGACAAGAGTTACCTCAGAGAAATTCTCTGGCGGATCCGGAAGATTCTCAGTTACGAGGATGTAATTCTTATCATCCACTGTTACGATGATGTCTTCCTTATCCTTACCGCACATAACGGTTAAGTAGTAAACCTTTACCGCACCGTTCTCTGCAGTAACCGTAACAGATACTCGGTTTGTTCCTTTCTGAAGAGAGTTTGCACCGCTTACGCTGGTGGTTGCCTTGTCGTCATGGGTTTTCGCACTGACAACTATGCTTGTATCGTCTTCGGTAAGTTCTACCGTATAACTTGTCTGTCCTGCGCTGAAGCTTGGTGAAAGAGATCCCGGTGATACGGAAAGTGAAGCAAGGTCGCAGTCGTTGGAGCGATCGTCTTCCTCTGTTGTAGCTTCTGTCTCGCCCTTTTCGTTGGTGGTTGCTTCTGTCTTCTTCTCTTCTTCTGTTTTCTTCTCTTCGGTGGCTACAGTAACTGAAACACCTGCATGGCTTACGTCCAGAGCCGTACCGTTGATATCATAGAATTCCGATCCGCTTGTGGATATTGAAGCTGTACCGTTTGCTATAGCGGTAAATGTAATGGACGTGGATCCCGGTCCCGTACCTGATACGGTAAGAGTTCCGCCGCCTCCGCCTACAACTCCCGAAGCGGAACTGTACTGCAGAACACCTGATGAATATGAAACATACATAGTATATGCGGATATGGAGCTTCCGCTTACGCTGATGGTAGCTGTAACGCTCTGTCCCATTCTGACAGTCGATGCGGAAAGAGCAATCGTTACACCTGCGCTGTCGGCATATACCTTATCATCCTGCGGTACATAAAGCATTGTTATCACCATAAGCAGAGTTATGATAAGACTGCTTATTCTGTAAGTCAGCTTTTTCATGATTAATTCTCCCTCATTTTCTACTCTATTGTTTCAAGTCCGACTATGTGTCTTTGAATCTTTATGATATCCAGTGCCGAAACCTTTCCGTCTCCGTTGATATCGGCAACTGCTTTGATCTCTTCTGTGGTAGGATCAAGTCCTACGATAAGTCTCTGAACCTTGATGATATCCAGCGCGGATATCTTTCCGTCTCCGTTCAGGTCTCCTCTCTTTCCTCCCGCAGCAGGTGTCTGTTGATCAGGCTGGATCGGAGTTATGACTTCCGAAGACTGTTCCGTGGTCTTACCGCCCTGAGTCGAACCTCTTACAACGGTAAGTATATAGTTCCTTACGCTTCCGGTATCGGAAGTTACGGAAATTCTCAATTTGTTTGATCCTTCTGCAAGATTTATATATCCGGTGCCGTTTACACTTGATGTGGACGCTGCCGGTGTTGCATTTATCTTGATCTGGGATACGGATCCGTCAACGATGAGGGAGTACTCAAGTATCTCACTCTTAAATGACGGTGTAAGCGAATAATTATCAATCGAAAGCAGATTCAGATAATCATTCGGAGTACCGTTATCCGAAGGCTTCGCTATAGGATTCGACGGCATATTCAGATATACGGGGATCTTAAATGCGATGGACGAATCAAGAAGTCCGTTGGCCGCATAAGCCTTGTACTGTGAATAGCCTTCCGTAGACGGAGCCTGAAGATTTGTCATGTACTGATGATTAAACAGTGCGTTCTTGTTGGTTACATTGTATTTCTGGGTATAAAGTGTATCCTGTCCCTTTGCTATATAGGACTGTGACAGATACTGGGCACCGCCTACGATGGACTTGGAAGGAGTGTTCCAAGGTCTTCCGTAAGAGCCTCCCTTTGTGCTTGCCCACTTAAGTCCGTTCAGAACCGCAGCTCCGCTCGGCGAGTCAAATGCGCCTATATTAAAGTAATTGTATATTCCCGGATATGTGGAGCTTCTGCCCGTAGCAGCAACTCCTGCGGAGTTACCCATTTCCTGCTTCATTCTCGAAGCCAGATGGTACGGACTTACATTACTCTGCTTTGCCGCATCCATGATGATACTTGAGTAAGTTCTGCCCTCACCGTAGGCATTTGCATTTGCCATGAAAGAACCTTTGAGAATAGCTTCGACTCCTGTCTGATTCTGCATGCCTTCCTGATATGAAAGAGACTCAAATGCAAATATATATGATTCGTAAAGATAAGTTCTCGGATCAAGATAATACTTAACAAGCTGATTGGATGCCGCAAACCATACGGTTCCGTCATACGGATACCACTTGTTGGTGGATGCGTTATATCCGACCTCTGTGGAACGCCAGTTATAATGAGGATTAGAGCTTGTACAGTAAACAAGGTTCTTTATCTGTCCTGATTTATTTCTCTCATTCTCTACAAGTGTATCCCAGTTTATTCCGGTCTGTACCGCTATAAAGTTCCATGACGGATGAGCCTTATGCATCTCGCGAAGGAATGGCTTGTAGCTTTCAGGGAATCCCTGCTGATTCATATAAGCTTCGAAGTCGTCCATAGGCATATCCTCTGCCTCGACTTCTGTAGTCGGCTGCTCGCTGTCGCCTTCTTCCGTGGATACTTCCTCTGTATTCTCCTCAGTAGCCGGAACCGCCGGCGCCTCCTCCGGGCTGCCCATAACTATATATGAGGACGAAACATATCCCTCCAGCTGTGCGCCGTTGTATGAAAATGTAATCTTGTACCATGCTGAATTAGTTGAATCGATTACCGTTACTCTGGTATCGCCTGACAGATAAACGGGATTGCCCGCTTCATCCTGAAGAATGCTGCCGCCAGCCGAGTCTCTTACTCTGAGCATAGTGGTGCCGCTTTTGATATAAGCCTCCTCATCCGCCTTAACGGAAGGGGTGCCGAAAAAGATGCCCGAAAGAAGCATCGCCGATATGCAAAGCATAGTTATTATTCTTTTGAAATGTATATGTTTCATCAAATTTGGCATAACAGATCTCCGAATTATCAACCGATTTACATAACTCGTTTAATTATATCACACTACAAGGTGTAGTGTCAAAAAAAAGACAGACTGCAAAATGTGCTGTCTGTCTTTTGAACATTTTATGTTATTATCTGCCTTCTACATACTTTCTGAATTCACCGAAAGCGTTGCGCTCAGCTTCTTCAACTCCGCCGGATGCCATGATGATCTCTTTAAGTCCCTTATCCATTTCCATAAGGTCGGCCTTGGAAACCTTATCAAGATATCCCTTAACCTCATCCCATGTAATGCTGTGATTCTGTGATATCTCTTTAATCTTTTTTCTGGCCTCATCGGAGATTCTCTTCTTGGTATTGATAGCACCTACGCTGAGTTCAACCTCCATAAACTCATCAAGAGTTATTGTTCCGTCACATGCAGCCGTATAGATTGAAAGAGCTGCTGTTGCGATCGCAAGATCGTCGGAATTGCTGCTTATTTTCTCAAGCATATCTGTAAAAATTCCCATGATACATATACCTCCTATGTAAGAGATTATAATACATAACGCAAAAAGCCGAAAGCACTTTTTATAAAATGCTTCCGGCTTTTATTAGCTGCTAACGGGAATCGAACCCGTGACCTCAACATTACCGATGTTGCGCTCTACCTACTGAGCTATAACAGCACTAAACAGCTTTTAAATAATATATTATAAGCCGCATTTTGTCAATCAGATTTTACCCTTTCAGCTTATTGCGTATACGGGTAAGAGCATTGCTGACGGATTTCTCCTCTTTGCCGATGGCCTTGGCTATTTCCGCATGGGATGCACCCTGGATATAAAGCCTTACCACCTTCTTCTCAACGGCGCTGAGTTTTCTGTCCAGCTCCTCATACATTTCCTTCACTCTTTCATCCTTAAGGACCTTCTCCTCCGGACTCGGCGCATCATCTATCAGAAGATCCAGGATCGGAGTCTCATCATCCTCCTGCTCTCCCGCATAAATGGAAATGTATGTATTCAGCGGAATGTGCTTCTTCCTGTTAGCGGAAGTGATATACGTCTTCACTCTGTTTCTGATACATGTTGTAGCAAATGTATTGAACTGCACGTCGGACTCCGTATCATAGCTTCTGATGGCCGTAAATAGTCCTATCATACCTTCCTGCATCAGATCTTCGACTTCTGCTCCTGCAATGTAGAGAAATCTTATCTCGTACCTTACGAGACTGCTGTACTTGTTCAGCAGATACTCTTCGGCTGCCAGATCCCCGTGTCCTGCCATCACCACAAGATCCTTATCGGAAAATAAGCTGTATTCCTTCTCAGACATTTAATTCATCCTCTGTCTAACTATCTCATAGGCAAGTACACCGGCTGCCACCGATGCATTCAGCGAATCGATCTCTCCCTTCATAGGAATTGATACGGTAAAATCGCATTTCTCACGTACCAGTCTGGATACTCCGCTGCCCTCGTTACCTATAACAAGACCTATGGAGCCCTTGAGATTACATTTATACATAACATCTCCGTCCATGGCAGCGCAGGCAAACCACATGCCGCGGTCCTTCAGCTCTTCTATGGTCTTGGAAATGTTTGTGACCTTAACAACCGGAGTATAGTTAAGCGCTCCTGCAGAAGCCTTAGCCACAACCGCGGTAAGTCCCGCAGCTCTGTGCTTTGAAATGATAACTCCGTGAGCACCCGCAAGGTTTGCGGTCCTTATGATAGCTCCGAGGTTATGAGGATCTTCTATCTCATCAAGAATGATCACAAAAGGATCTTCCCCGCGTTCTTCGGCCAGCTTGAAGATATCCTCTATATCACTGTACTCGTAAGCCGCACATCTGGCGATAACGCCCTGATGTTTTCCGGTAACCGACATCTGATCCAGGATCTGCTTCTTTGTCCTGTTGATCACTGTTCCGGTACCCTTCAGCTTTGAGATCAGACTGTTGATGGAATTATCCTGAAGACCTTCCTGCACGTAAAGCTTATCCAGAACACGTCCCGAACGTACAGCTTCTATAACGGCATTACGGCCTTCGATCATATCTTCCGATTCCTCGGTGATATCTGCTTTTATCTCTTTATCTTTATCTCTGTCTTTGTCTTTATAATACTTCTTATCAGGCATATTTTACTCTTCCTCTATAAGTTCTCCTGCTTCCGACAGGACCTTCTCTATCAGGCAGCCGAGTCTTTCTTCCATGCCGCACAGATGCAGATAGCCTATTACGGCCTCAAATCCGGTAGCCTTCTTGTATTCGGCCATGGATGCATTCTTCGCCTTGGTATGTACCGATGCATTTCGCCCTCTGTTATAGACCTCAATCTCTTCTTCAGTGAAGAAGTCCATGTTGTTATCCATAAAGGCGGACTGATTCCTGGCACATACTATATTCGATACCCTGCGGTGAAACTTCTCCGCCTGCATGTTATGACGGCTTACAAGATACTCCTTTATCTTCAGGTCAAACACACTGTCGCCCAGATAGGCCAGGGTAAGCGGCGAATACATGGAATATTTCTTCTTTACGCTCAGGCTTTCTTCCACTTTACACCCTCTCTGGTATCTTCAATGACGATTCCCATATCAAGAAGCTTTGCTCTTATCTCATCTGCAAGAGCGAAGTTCTTCTCTTTTTTTGCAGCTGTTCTGTCAGCGATAAGCTTCTCGATCTCAGCTACGAAATCATCATCCATCTTTTCTTCTTTACGCTCGATATGGATTCCGAGAACCGTATCGGAAAGCTTGAAGAGTGTATCATATAATGCCTTTGCAAAATCGGATGAAGAATTCTCGTCCGTATTTGCATTTGTAAATCTTATAAGTTCGAATATAGCCGAAATAGCATCAGCTGTATTTAAGTCATCATCCATCGCATTATCGAACTTCTCTACATACTTAGGAAGTTCTGTCTCAAGAAGTTCCTTCTCCTTGTCGGATACAGGCTTCTTGTTATCTTTTGCGACTATACCGGCAAGCTTCTCTGCACCGTTAAGGATTCTCTCGAGTCCCTTTGCAGCATCATCCACAAGCTCCTTTGAGAAGTTAAGCGGCGTTCTGTACTGTGCTGAAAGCATGAAGAATCTGAAGACCTGAGGATCAACCTGCTTGCAGATATCTCTTACGGTAAAGAAGTTGCCCTGTGACTTGGACATCTTATCTCCGTTGATCTTAAGGAATCCGTTATGCATCCAGTAGTGTGCAAACTCTGTTCCGTTAGCAGCCTCGCTCTGTGCGATCTCGTTCTCATGATGAGGGAATATAAGATCCTCTCCGCCGGCATGAATATCGATGGTTCCGCCGATATACTTCTTTGACATGCATGAGCACTCAAGATGCCATCCCGGACGGCCCTCTCCCCATGGTGACTCCCATGAAGGCTCGCCTTCCTTCTTAGGCTTCCAGAGTACGAAATCCAGCGGATCTTCCTTCTCGTCTTCTCCGCTTACCTTCAGGGCATGAGCCTCTGCTCTGTGTCCCGACTCAAGCTCGTCAATGTTCTTATGTGAAAGCTTTCCGTAATCCTTGAAAGATCTGGTTCTGAAATATACAGTACCGTTCTTCTCGTATGCATGGCCCTTGTCGATAAGAGTCTGCACGAGTTCTATCATATCGGGAATTTCCTGAGTAGCCTGAGGATGTACACACGCTTTTCTTACATTAAGTGCCTCCATGTCAGTAAGACATTCGGCAATAAATCTCTTTGATATAACCGATGAATCAACACCGTCCTGGTTGGCTCTCTTGATAATCTTGTCGTCTACATCGGTGAAGTTTGAAACAAAGTTAACTTCATATCCCTTATACTCGAGGTATCTTCTGAGTGTATCGAATATGATCTGCGGTCTCGCATTTCCGATATGAATAAAATCATATACTGTAGGTCCGCAGACATAGATACCTACCTTACCCGGAGTAATAGGTACAAATTCTTCTTTTCTTCTGCTAAGCGTGTTATAAATCCTCATCAAGAATTCTCCTTAAATCATCATATTAAGTATTTCATTGCTTCTCTTTACGAAGCCTGTAAGCTCTTCAGCTGTGAGCGGTCTGTTTGCAAGAACGGCAAGATCGTAGAGCTGTGCACAGATCGTGCTGGTGTTTTCGGCTTCCGGATTATCCAGAACGTACTTAACAAGCTTGTTGTTGACATTGAGTATGAGAGTCTCTGCCTCTGCGCCGAAGTCCATAGGACTCATGCCTCCGAAACTGTAGATCTTCATCATGTCTGCCATACGTCTTTCCTGCTCGGACTGGATAAGCATGGATGAAACCGTCTCATCCTTAAGAGAACGAGCCTCCAGCTTGATCTTTTCTTTTCCGAGTGCCTTCTTGAAAATCTCCGTCAACTTATCATTATATTCCTTTGCCTTGTCTTCGGCAAGGTCTTCGCCCTTAAGATTTTCACTAATATCGGAATCTATTCTCAGGAACTTAACTTTATCGTTCTTTGCTTCCATACTTGTGATGTATGGGCTGTCGATGTTATGGGTAAGGAATATCGCATCCATGCCCTCTTTTTTGAACATTTCTATATACTGTGCCTGTGTCTGCTCATCGCTTACATAGAACACCTTATTCTCATGCTTTTCCTTTGCTGCCTCAAGATAATCTTCAAGGGAAATGTATTTGCCCTCGAGATTACGGAAGATCATAGCCTTCTCCATCTTCTCGTTGAACTTATCGTCCTTCAGACAACCGAACTTGATGAACGGAGAGATATCCTCCCAGAGGCTCTCGTATCTTTCTCTGTCTGTCTTGAACATGCCGGTAAGCTTGTCGGCAACCTTCTTTGTAATATAATCGGAAATCTTCTTAACAAAACCGTCGTTCTGAAGAGCACTTCTGGATACGTTAAGCGGAAGGTCCGGACAATCGATTATTCCCTTAAGTACAAGAAGGAACTCAGGGATAACTTCCTTGATGTTATCTGCTACGAACACCTGGTTGTTGTAAAGCTTTACCTTTCCGTCAAGCTGATCAAGGTTCGGATTCAGTCTCGGGAAGTAAAGGATACCCTTAAGGTTGAAAGGATAGTCCATGTTAAGGTGGATCCAGAACATAGGCTCCTTAAAATCATAGAATACTCTCTGATAGAATTCCTTATAGTCCTCATCGGTACAGTCTCCCGGAGTTCTAACCCAGAGAGGATTGATATCGTTAAGAGGCTTAGGGCTGTTATCGTCTTCAGCAGCCTCTGTTTCTGCCTCAACTTCCTCAGCCTTCTCTTCTGTCTTTGCAGGGCCGCCTATGAAGTCATCTTCCTCAGCCTGTCTTACCTTAGCCTTGGCTTCAACCTCATCGTTCTTAACCTGCTTCTTTGCCTCATCTTCATTTACATAGTAAATCTCAACCGGCATGAATGAACAGTACTTTGTGATTATCTCTTTAACCCTGTATTCATTTGAGAATTCAAGACTGTCGTCCGAAAGGTAAAGAGTTATTCTTGTACCGCGCTCATTGTAGTTGCCCTCGCCCATCTCATAGGTTGTACCGCCGTCACTCTCCCAGTAAACCGAAGTAGCGCCTTCCTGATAAGAAAGAGTCTCGATAGTAACCTTGTCGGCAACCATGAATGCTGAATAAAATCCGAGTCCGAAATGACCGATTATCTGATCATTTGCATCTTTATCCTTATACTTTTCAAGGAAATCCTGTGCACCCGAAAATGCGATCTGGTTGATGTACTTATCAACCTCATCCCTTGTCATACCGATACCGTTATCTATAAAGGTAATTGTCTTATCCAGCGGACTTGACATGATCTTAACGCTGAACTTCTCTCCTTCCGGAATCTCAGCCTCTCCCATGGAAGAAAGTCTCTTAAGCTTAGTTACGGCATCCACACCGTTGGATATAAGCTCTCTGATGAAAATGTCATGATCAGAATACAGCCACTTCTTGATGATGGGAAATATGTTCTCACTATTAATAGTTAAATTACCCTTTTCTGTTGACATTGAAACATTACCTCTTTTCTATAATAAATTAATAAAATACAACTCAACAAAGAGAATTTTAACTCCGAGGGTAGTAAAAGTCAATCAAAAATTAGCACTCTACCTAAGAGAGTGCTAACACATCCGATTCGCCTTCTTTTTTCACTCCATCCGCAAAAAGTAATCCGGTACAACAAGAAAAACCCCAGAAAATTTCTCTGAGGTTTTTCTCGAAAAGGATGGTTTAATTTGTTAATTAATTGTTACATTGATTGTAACATTTAGTCTGTGAAAAATCAACAAATTTCCCACTTAAAAATGCACAAAATTATCGAAGAAAATCATAAAATATCGAGTTCTTTGAAGGTATTATGCACAAACGAATCCCAAATTGTGTCAAGACTCTTGTCCAATGTAAAAATTTTGTAAGAATTTCCCGTAGTTATCGTTAACCTTTCTCTGTCGTACATAATATTTATGTTCAGAGACTCAACTTCATCGGGTCTGACACTTATTCCGGATGAGGTAACAAAGTCATATATGAAGTCCTGATCCATTACAAGGGATACAGAAAATCTCAGGGGAAGTCTGCTGCCTCTGATGGCTTCGAAAAACTGATTTCTTATATTTCCCCATCTGATATATCCCAGTTCTCTTCCGCCGGCGGTGGTGAGTCCTTCGTCATCGGAGTCATAGAAATCTTTATTCAGTCTTCCGTCTATCTCTATCCTGCAGGCACCTTTTATCTCGGCATAGTATAAAAGACTCTTTGCAAAGAAGTCTTCCGACAAAAGTGCCTTAACGAATTTTCCCGTATCTGTAATATCAAAGCTGTTCATAACATCCGTGAGGTTGACGGACTCCCCGTCAAAGGTCTTGTTGCTGTTCTGCCATGCCAGATAAACGTTATTTCCGTCGCTCAGCACCTCGGGATAATAATCCATTCTGCCGTTGTCGTCCACGGGCTTTGGTTCGCTCCAATCGAGCAAAGCGGCATCGCACACGGAATAGACAAGACGCGCTCTGTTGATATCGCTGCGAGTTTTGTCGTCCTCCATCCATACCGCCATCAGCCTGTCGCCGAAGCGAACCAGCTTGGCGTTTGAATTTGGATAAACCGACTGCTGCAGCGTCTGAACACTCGCGATACCGTCGGCGGCGGATACGGACGCGTCCTCTGTTCGGGGCAGCCAGCCTGAAGTGTTTTGAATATAATCGCGAAGCTCCGTCCTCTGCGCAGAGGCGGTGTTTTGTACGTCCTGAGCAGCTACGGCGGAGGATTTTTTACCGTTGTCCTTTTTGTCCCAGTAATCATCAATCAGTACAGCCTCACCCTCGAAGAGCGGCCAGTCAAAATTCAGCACGAATGCTTCTCCCTCAAATCCGAGACTGCCTTTGAGTTTAACAGTGGTACGCCTTTGCGAGGAGTCAAACGTAATCGGAACATTTACTCCTCCGTAAACTCCTGCTGACAGATACCCCTTGAAGCC
>CACZHN010000034.1 GCA_902780985.1 uncultured Lachnospiraceae bacterium
TGGAAAAAGAAAGGTAGTAAAGAAATGAGCAACATCGAAGAAAAGGTAGTAGGACGTTTCGGAGAATTCGGAGGACAGTACATTCCGGAAACTCTTATGAACGAGATTCATAAGCTCGAAGAAGCATATGAGCATTACAAGAAAGATCCCGAATTCGTGGCAGAGCTGGACAAGCTGAACCGCGAGTACGCAGGACGTCCGTCACTTCTCTACTATGCCGAGAAGATGACAAAGGATCTGGGCGGAGCAAAGATCTATCTCAAGAGAGAAGACCTCAACCACACAGGTTCACACAAGATCAACAACGTACTCGGTCAGGTCCTTCTTGCAAAGAAGATGGGCAAGACCAGAGTTATCGCAGAGACCGGTGCCGGCCAGCACGGAGTTGCAACAGCAACAGCAGCAGCCCTTATGGATATGGAGTGCGAGATCTTCATGGGTGAAGAAGATACCCAGAGACAGGCCCTCAATGTATTCAGAATGGAGCTCCTCGGCGCTAAGGTTCATGCGGTTAAGACAGGAACAAAGGTTCTGAAGGATGCCGTAAATGAGGCAATGCGTGAATGGACAAGCAGAGTAGACGATACTCTTTACGTACTCGGTTCCGTTATGGGACCTCATCCTTTCCCGACCATCGTTCGTGATTTCCAGTCGGTCATCAGTAAGGAAAGCCGTGCGCAGATCCTCGAAGCTGAAGGAAAGCTTCCGGATGTGGTAATCGCATGTGTCGGCGGCGGAAGCAACGCCATCGGTTCCTTCTATGAATACATCAAGGATGAGGGCGTAAAGCTCATCGGATGCGAAGCCGCAGGTCTCGGAGTTGATAATCCGAAAAATGCAGCCACAATGGCCAACGGTTCTATGGGAATCTTCCACGGCATGAAGTCACTCTTCTGCCAGGACGAGTACGGACAGATCGCACCTGTTTACTCAATCTCCGCCGGACTTGATTATCCGGGAATCGGACCTGAGCATGCATATCTTGCATCTATAGGAAGAGCAGAGTACGTTCCGATCACAGACGAAGAGGCTGTTCGCGCATTTGAGTATTTATCAAGAACAGAGGGTATCATCCCTGCAATCGAAAGCAGCCACGCAGTAGCTCACGTTCTGAAGATCGCACCGTCCATGCCGAAGGACAGCATCATCGTATGTACCATTTCCGGCCGCGGTGACAAGGACGTTGCAGCCATCGCCCGCTACAGAGGCGTAGAGATCTACGAATAATCCGTAGGTTCGCGAGAAATCGCAAAATTAGCAGTACCAAGCAGTTTTTTTAAGAAGTACAGGAGTAGTAATTATGTACAAGGATATTTTAGCAAAGGTTACAAACAACGAAGCACTTACACCGGAAGACATTTCCGAATTCATCGGAGCGGTTGCCGCAGACGAGGTTACACCGGTTCAGATCGCAGGATTTCAGGTAGGTCTCCTCATGAAGGGAACCAACGTAGAAGAGCTTGCAGCTTTCGCAAATGCGATGCGCGAGAACTGCGTTCCTATCAAGGCAAATGTAGAGGAAGAAATGATGGACACCTGCGGAACAGGCGGCGGTCTCAGCACTTTCAACATTTCCACAGCTACAGCACTTGTTGCGGCAGCAGCCGGAATCCCGATCGCAAAGCACGGAAGCCGTTCAATCTCATCACTTTCAGGTAGTGCTGACGTTCTTGAAGCCCTTGGCGTAAATATAAATCTCAACAACGAGCAGGCAGCAGAGCTCATCGAGAAGATCGGCATCGCATTTATCTATGCGCCTCTTTTCCACCCTGTAATGGGCAAGGTTCTTCCACCTGAGACAGAGCTGGGAATCAAGACCATTTTCTATACGATCATCGGTCCGCTGATCAACCCATCATTCGCACCGAGACATCTCCTCGGCGTTTACAAGCCTGAGCTCCTGGAGACAGTAGCTGAGGTTGCCAGAAGAATCGGTTACACAAAGGCTATGTTTGTTTACGGACAGGACGGTCTGGACGAGATCTCACTTCTCGGCAAGACTTCAATATATGAGTTAAAGGACGGCGAGATCCTCAAGTACGAGATCCAGCCTGAGGACTTCGGCCTTCAGAGATGCACTCTCGAGGACATCAAGACAGGTACTCCTGAGGAAAATGCAAAGACCATCGTCGGCGTATTCTCAGGCGAGATCACAGGTCCTCGTAAGGATGCTATCATATTAAATGCAGCCGGCGCTCTTGTAGTAGGCGGCAAGGCAGCTGATTTCCCTGCAGGTATCGAGCTTGCAAGAGAGATCATCGACAGCGGTAAGGCAGCAGCTAAGCTTAAGGAATTGGTAGATGAGTCAAATAAGTTTCTTGCATAGTTTAATAAAGAAGAAGGAATCCGGAGCGGTTCCCGTAATAGTTGATTTCAAATGCATTTCTCCCGGTGAGGGACGGCTCTTCGATGAGAAGGATGCCGTAGCAAATGCACTGAAGATGATCGGAGCCGGCGCTCCTGCCATTTCGGTGGTAACGGAGCCCACAGACTTCGGCGGTTCTCTCGATATGCTGAGAGCCGTTGTGGAAGCGGTGGATGTACCGGTTCTGAGAAAGGATTTCATCAGGACCAGAGAAGCCATCGACGAGACCATCGAATGCGGTGCATCGGCAGTGCTGCTTATGTGTTCCGTCATGAGTGCGGAACAGATGGTGGACTGCTACAACTACGCTGTGGAAAGAGGCATCGAGCCTCTGGTGGAGACCCACACCGAAGCGGAGATCGAGTTTGCCGCATCTCTTGGCGCAAAGCTCATGGGAATAAATAACCGTGATATCCTGCAGCTGGAGAAGGACGGCGGAACCGTATCAACTACTCAGGGACTTGCGGGCGGTAAGCCTGAAGGCGCTTTCCTCATAAGCGAAAGCGGAATCCTCACACCGGGGGACGTGAGACGTGCCATCGACAGCGGCGCGGATGCGGCTCTGGTGGGCACTGCCATCTGGAAAGCCGAAGACCCGTTTGCATATTATAAAGAGATGATGAATGCGTGAGGCCGATATGGAAAATGTAATAGTAAAAATGTGCGGCTTCATGAGAGAAGAGGATGTGGATGCCGGAATAAGACAAAGTGTTGATATCTTAGGCTTTGTTGTTGATTACCCGGTACCGGTTCCGTGGAATATGGAACTCGTTCGGGCAGAAGAGCTGGTGAAGCATTTCCGCGAAGCGGCAGGCAGCACTTCCGCAGCAACCGAGAAGAACAGCACATCAACCACCCGCTGCTGCGTAGTAACCGGCGGCCCGGTAGAAAAGATCCTTAACATCGAGCGCACCCTGCGTCCCGATTACATCCAGCTTCACTATAAAGAAACCGCTGATGATATCCGTGCACTTAAGGCCGCAGGCATCACGGCAAAGATCGTAAAGACGGTGCCGCTGAAGCCTGAAGACAGATTAACACAGAGCGGCAGTGAAGACATGGCGGAATGCGCCAAGGTTTTCGAAGAAGCGGGAGCGGACATAGTTCTGGTGGATGCCAGAGGACCGGAGAACGCATCCAACTCAAAGAACCTTATAGATGCAGAACTTTATAAAACGGTAAAACAGGCTGTGAAGATACCGGTAATGGCGGCGGGAGGCATAACTCCCGAGAACGTCGGGGACATAGTGGATATCCTGCAGCCGGATATAATAGATATGATGACGGGGATAGAGATATCTCCGGGAATAAAATCAGAAGAGAGAATAATATCTTTAATGAGAGGAGTCAGACATGAGTAATATATATAAAGCATTTGAAGGTAAGAAAGCATTTATCGCATTTCTTACTGCCGGAGATCCGGACTACGAAACAAGTCTTCAGAACTTCAGAGCAGTGCTGGATGCGGGTGCGGACCTTGTGGAAGTAGGAATCCCGTTCTCGGATCCTATAGCCGAAGGACCTGTTATTCAGGAGGCGGATATCAGAGCCCTCTCATCCGGAATGACAACTGATAAGGTATTCGACCTTGTAACGGAACTCAGAAAAGATTACGATACACCGATCGTATTCATGACATACGCAAATCCGGTTTATCATTACGGCGCAGACAAGTTCTTCGAGAAGGCTGCAGCAGCAGGCGCTGACGGAATCATCATTCCGGACTGCCCATACGAAGAGCGTCATGAGTTTGATGAGACAGCCGCAAAGTACGGAATTGATTTCATTTCCATGATCGCACCTACAAGCGAGGACAGAATCAAGACTATCGCTTCACAGGCAAAGGGATTCATATATGTAGTTTCATCACTGGGAGTTACCGGTGTGAGAAGCGAGATCAAGACAGACCTCGAGTCAATCCTCGGCCTCATCAAGGAAGCAACAGACACACCTGCAGCCATCGGTTTCGGAATCAGCAAGCCTGAGCAGGCAGAGAAAATGTCCAAGATCGCAGACGGTGTCATCGTCGGTTCAGCCATGGTAAGGATCGTAGCCGAGTACGGAAAGGACGCACCTGAGAAGCTGGCTGAGTATGTTAAGAGTATGAAGGAAGTTATTTAAAATTCCATCTTGACTTTTGAAAACAAAGTAATATACTTATAACAGTTAAGAAAATAAACATTTAATTTAAGAAGCAAAGGCGCTCCGGGTTACATAGCTCGAAGTGCCTTTTTTTGGAGAAAAAATATAATAAGAGAGGAATGAGTAATGGCTAAGTTTATCTTTGTTACCGGTGGTGTTGTTTCGGGATTAGGCAAGGGAATAACCGCTGCCTCTCTCGGTAGATTACTTAAAGCTCGCGGATATAAGGTTGCGTCACAGAAGCTTGACCCTTATATCAATGTTGATCCGGGTACTATGAGCCCATATCAGCACGGCGAAGTATATGTTACCGAGGATGGTGCGGAGACAGACCTTGACCTTGGACATTATGAGAGATTTATCGACGAGGATCTGAATAAGTATTCTAACCTTACTTCCGGTAAGGTTTATTGGAATGTCCTGAACAAGGAGCGCCGCGGCGAGTACCTTGGTTCGACAGTACAGGTTATTCCGCACATCACAAACGAGATCAAGGAGTTCGTTTACAGAGTAGGAAATGAAAGCGACGCCGATATCGTTATAACAGAGATCGGAGGAACAATCGGTGATATCGAGTCCCAGCCTTTCATCGAGGCTGTAAGACAGATTTCTCTTGAGGTTCCGCCTGAAGACAGCCTGTTCATACATGTTACACTGGTTCCTTTCCTTCACGGATCGGACGAGCATAAGTCAAAGCCTACCCAGCATTCCGTAAGAGAACTGCAGGGAATGGGAGTTCGTCCCGACATCATCGTGCTCAGATGCGATGAGCCTCTGGAGCCAAGCATTTTCAATAAGATTTCTATGTTCTGTAATGTTAAGAAGGACTGCGTTATCGAGAACAGAACTCTTCCGAGCCTTTACGCAGCACCTCTCATGCTGGAAGATGCGGGACTCTGCCGCGTAGTCTGCCGTGAGCTGGGCCTGGATGCACCGGAGCCGGATCTTACAGAGTGGAAGGAAATGGTCAAGAATATCGAGAACAGAAAGAGCGAAGTGACCATCGGTCTTGTAGGTAAGTACGTACAGCTTCACGACGCATACCTTTCCGTTATGGAAGCCCTGAACCATGCAGGTTTCGGTTACAATGCCCATGTAAATATAGAATGGATCGATTCCGAGGAACTGACTGAGGAGAATTACGAAGAGAAACTCAGCAACCTTCACGGAATCATAGTTCCGGGCGGATTCGGTGACAGAGGAACTCTGGGAATGATCCTTTCCGCTAAGTACGCAAGAACTCACAAGGTACCTTATTTCGGTATCTGCCTCGGTATGCAGATAGCCGTTATCGAGTACGCAAGAAATGTAGCGGGCCTTCCGGATGCCTGCTCAGGCGAGTTTCACGATGCTACGGATACAAAAGTTATTGACTTTATGCCGGGACAGTCGGATAGTGTTGACAAGGGCGGTACACTCCGTCTCGGAAGCTATCCGTGCGTAGTCACTCCGGGAACAATTATGGAAAAATGTTATTTCCCTGTTGGAATAGACGGAACAGATGCTATAATAAGAGAGCGTCATCGTCACAGATATGAGTTCAACAATCAGTATAAAGATATTCTTACGGGAGCGGGACTGGTTATTTCAGGTCAGTCACCGGACGGCGAGCTGGTGGAAACTGTAGAGGTAGCGGATCATCCGTTCTATATCGGTGTGCAGTTCCATCCGGAATTCAAGTCACGTCCGAACCGTCCGCATCCTATCTTTAAGGAATTCATAGGTAAGGCGTTGGAGCAGTTATAAAACTTGTAGAACTAAGAGGAGCAGTTGGAAATGTCCGAATTTAGTAAAAAGTTGATTCTTGAGGATGGAAGCGAGTACTACGGCTACGGCTTCGGAGCAGACAGAGAAAATGTCTGCGAGATAGTATTCAACACATCCATGGCCGGATATCAGGAAATAGTTTCCGATCCGTCCTACACCGATCAGGCGATAGTTATGTCCTATCCGCTTATCGGTAATTACGGTATAACCGATGAGGATTTTGAAAGTAAGCTTCTGAATCTGGGAGGCCTTATAGTAAGGGAGATCAACGACTTCCCTTCAAACTTCCGATTCACCAGAACTCTTTCGGAACTTCTTGAAGATGCAGATGTTCCGGGAGTTTACGGCGTAGATACCAGAAAGCTTGTCCGCAGCATCAGGGACTTCGGTTCCAGAAAGGTGCTTATTACGGATGCCTCAACACCGCTTGAAGAAGGACTTAAGAAGCTCAAGGAAACCGAGCTGAGACGTGATCAGGTTTCAAGATGCAGCTGCAAGAAGAGATGGTACTCCAGAACTTCGAATCCGAAGTACAACGTAGTTGCCATCGACTGCGGTATGAAAATGAATATCGTCCGCGAGCTGAACGCTCACGGATGCAACGTTACGGTTGTTCCGTACAACATTTCGGCAGAAGAGATACTCCGCATGAAGCCGGACGGACTCTTCATATCCAACGGCCCGGGAGATCCGGGTGATGTTCCTGAAGTAATAGAAACACTTAAAAATCTTAAAGGTAAACTTCCAATGTTCGGAATATGCCTCGGCCATCAGCTTATCGCTCTGTCCTACGGAGCAAAGACATACAAGCTGAAGTTCGGTCACAGAGGAGGAAATCATCCTGTTAAGGATCTGGCAACAGGCAAGATCGAGATCACCAGCCAGAACCACAGCTACGCAGTAGATGAGAGTACGATCGAAGGAACAGGTCTGAAGGTATCCCACATCAACCTTCTGGATAAGACTGTCGAGGGACTTGCCTCGGAAGACGGAAAGGTATTTTCCGTACAGTACCATCCGGAAAGCGCACCGGGACCACAGGACAGCAAATATTTGTTTGATAGATTCATTAAGAACATGGGGAAATAAGAGATGCCAAAGAGAAGTGATATACACAAAATATTAGTTATCGGTTCAGGCCCTATAGTAATAGGACAGGCAGCAGAGTTTGATTACGCGGGAACCCAGGCCTGCCTGGCACTGAAGGAAGAGGGCTACGAAGTTATACTTGCGAACTCCAATCCTGCCACCATCATGACAGATACCATGATCGCGGATAAGGTTTACATGGAGCCGCTCACACTTGAATATGTTGCGCGTATCTGCCGTTACGAGAGACCGGACGCTATCGTTCCGGGAATCGGAGGACAGACAGGTCTTAACCTTGCCATGCAGCTCAACGATAAGGGCGTTCTGAAGGAATGCGAGATCGAGCTTCTGGGTACGGATGCGGCCAGCATAAGATGCGCAGAAGATAGAGAAGAGTTCAAGGAACTCTGTGAGAAACTGGGGGAGCCGGTTGTTCCTTCGGAGATCACATATACAGTAGAGGAAGGTCTGAAGGCTGCTGAGGATATCGGATATCCTGTAATACTTAGACCTGCATTTACCCTTGGCGGTACAGGCGGCGGTTTCGCCGACAACCCTGAAGAGATGGCCGAGATGATGAAGAAGGCACTTGCCCTTTCACCGGTTCATCAGGTACTTGTTGAGAAGAGTATCAAGGGTTACAAGGAGATCGAGTACGAAGTAATGCGAGATGCAAATGATACGGCACTCGTAGTCTGCAACATGGAGAACCTGGATCCTGTAGGTATCCACACAGGTGATTCCATCGTAGTTGCTCCTAGCCAGACCCTTACAAATAAAGAGTATCACATGCTGAGAGACAGCGCCCTGAAGATCATCAGAGCCCTCGGAGTAGAAGGCGGATGTAACTGCCAGTTCGCTCTGGACCCTCAGTCATTTAACTATTACGTAATCGAGGTTAATCCTCGTGTATCAAGATCATCAGCCCTTGCTTCAAAGGCCAGCGGCTATCCGATCGCAAGAGTATCCGCAAAGATCGCAGTGGGCATGAACCTGGATGAGATCCAGCTTGCCAACACACCTGCATGTTTCGAGCCTGCTCTCGACTATGTGGTTACAAAGATGCCTAGATTCCCGTTTGATAAGTTTACACTTGCATCAAACGTTCTTTCCACACAGATGAAGGCTACGGGCGAAACCATGAGTGTCGGCCGTACATTTGAGGAAAGCTTACTTAAGGCTATCAGATCTCTTGAGGACGGAAAGAATCATATCCATCTTGAGAAGTTCGACGTTAAGAGTCTTTCCGATAAGCCGGAACCTGACAACAGGACCGAGGCTATCGAGAAGCTTCTGAAATATATCGAAGACGGTACCGATGACCGTATCTATGCTCTGTCACAGCTTATCTGGCTGGGCGTGGACCTTCAGGTTATCATGAACCGCACGGGAATCGACATGTTCTTCCTGGATAAGATCAAGAACATCGTTGATTTCGAGAAGCGCCTTGAGGGTGCTGAGATTGACAAGGAAACTCTCTATGAGGCAAAGAAGATGGGCTTCTCCGATTCATACATCGCAGAGCTCACAGGTCTCACCGAGGATCAGGTATGGAATAAGAGACGCGAACTGAACATCCGTCCTGTTTACAAGATGATCGATACCTGCGCCAGCGAGTTTGAGAGTTACGTTCCTTACTTCTATTCAACCTACGAGGAAGAGAACGAGTCGGTTGTTTCCGAGAATAAGAAGATCATCGTTCTCGGCTCCGGTCCTATCAGAATCGGACAGGGTGTAGAGTTCGACTATTCTACGGTACATGCCGTAAAGACCATACACGATATGGGTTACGAAGCAATAGTAATCAACAACAATCCGGAGACGGTTTCTACGGATTACACCACAGCTGATAAGCTGTACTTCGAGCCGCTCACCATCGAGGATATCATGAATATCATCGACCTTGAGCAGCCTCTCGGAGTTATCACATCTCTCGGAGGACAGACAGCTGTAAACCTTGCCGAGCCTCTTATGAAGAGAGGAGTTAAGCTTATCGGTACAGACTGCGAGGCTATCTTCAGAGCTGAGGACAGGGATGCATTTGAAAATGTAATCTCAAGTCTCGACATCCCTCATCCGAAGGGAGTTGCGGTTACAGACATCGAGAGCGGTGTTAAGGCTGCAGAGAAGATCGGTTATCCTGTACTTGTTCGTCCTAGCTTCGTTCTGGGCGGACGTGCCATGGAGATCGTTGCCAACGAGGAAATGCTCCGCCATTACTTAAAGACTGCGGTTGAAGTTGATGAGGACAGACCTGTTCTTGTTGATAAGTACATCGTAGGTAAAGAGGTTGAGGTCGATGCCATCTGTGACGGCAAGGAAGTATTCCTTCCGGGAATCATGGAGCTGGTTGAGAGAACAGGTGTACACTCAGGCGACAGTACCAGTGTTTATCCGCCTTACTCAATCTCCGATAAGGTTAAGCAGACCATTACCGAATACACAGAGAAGCTGGGTATCGGTATCGGCATAGTAGGACTTTTCAATATCCAGTTTATCGTAGATAAAGAGGATAATGTATATATCATCGAGGTTAACCCTCGTGCTTCACGAAGCGTTCCGTTCCTGTCGAAGTCAACAGGCTATCCGCTGGTTGATATCGCTACAAAGGTTATGCTGGGACATTCACTTCGCGAGCAGGGTTACTCCGTAAATGCACTCAGAGAGGAAACAGGCAACGCCGATATCGTTCCGACAGAGACCGCATTTCCGGGCAAGAAGGACGACAACAAGTGGTACGTTAAGGCTCCTGCCTTCTCCTTCGCAAAGCTGAACGGTATGGATGCATATCTTTCACCTGAGATGAAGTCCACCGGTGAGGCCATCGGTTACGACAGAAGTCTGAAGCGTGCGTTCTACAAGGCACTCCAGGCATCGGGAATCAAGATGAAGGAGTACGGAACCGTTATGGTTACTCTCGCCGACGAGGATAAGGAAGAGGCTCTTCCTCTCGTAAGACGTTTCTACGAGCTCGGTTTCAACATCGAGGCTACTGTAGGTACAGGTGAGTTCCTGAAGGAGCACGGCATCAGAACACGTATCAGAGGTAAGCTCAGCGACGGCAGTGACGAGGTTCTCAGATCTATCGAAGCAGGATACGTAAGCTACATCATCAACACAAGAGCCATACTTTCGGGAATCCATTATCAGGACGGTGCCGAGATCAGACGCTGCGCTATCATGAACGGTGTAACGCTCTTCTCATCACTGGATACGGTTAAGATACTTTTGGATGTACTTGAGGATATCACTCCTCGTATATCGACTATTTAAAGGGGATTATAATGAATTATACTGAATCGGAAATCATGGAGTATATCGAAGAAGAGGACGCCAAGTTTATACGTCTTGCGTTCCGAGATGCCTTCGGTGTTCAGAAGAATATATCGGTTATGCCGAGTGAGATCCACAAGGCATTCAAGGAAGGAATCCCTATAAATGCAAGGTCCATCAGGGGCTTTGAGGGAAGCGGCGAACCGCGTCTTTATCTGAGACCGGATGCGTCCACTCTTTCCGTACTTCCGTGGAGACCCGATTCGGGTCGAGTTCTCAGAATGTTCTGCGACGTCTGTACGGCGGACGGAGAGCCTTTTGAGGCTGATACCAGGAATATACTGAAGATGGCCGTAAAGGCTGCTGACGAGGCCGGTATCGAGTTCAAATTCGGTTCTGAGATGGAGTTCTATCTCTTTAAGACCGACGACGAAGCACGCCCTACAAAAGTGCCTTACGATGAAGCAGGTTATATGGATATCGCACCTCTGGACAGAGGCGAAAATATCCGTCGTGAGATCTGTCTCACCATAGAGGAAATGGGTCTTACACCGGAGCGTTCTCACCATGAGAGAGGTCCGGGACAGAACGAGATCGATTTCCATTACGGCAAGCCGATGAAGGCTGCGGATCAGATGACCACATTTAAGATGGTCGTTTCGACTGTGGCTGACAGAAACGGTCTTTATGCCGATTTTTCACCGATGCCGCTTTCCGATAAGCCGGGCAACGGTTATCATATCAACATTTTCGCTCACGGTAAGAACGGCGAAGATGTGGTCAGTTATGTGGCTGCGGGAATCCTTGCGAAGATCAGGGATATAACCGTATTCCTGAATCCAACCGATGCGTCCTATAACCGTTTCGGTATAAGCACCGCACCGAACAAAGTAAACTGGTCAAGCGCAGGCGGTTCTGCGCTCATGCATATAGACGAAGTTGCAGGTCAGACAAGGGTCGAGCTCCGTTCACCGGATGCAGTCAGCAATCCTTATCTGGTCTACGCTCTCCTTATCAGAGCCGGACTTTACGGTATAGAGAACAAGATCGCGCTTCCTGAAGAGGCGGATGCTGAAGCTCTGATGCTGCCTAAGTCCAGAAGAGAAGCTATGAAGATAGCAGAGGGCAGTGAATTCATCAAGAGTATTCTGCCTAAGGCTATCATAGACAAGTATATCTCGTAGTTGTTTTGCGTTATACGCGCTGATTATCGGGGAGTTTATGAAAGACAGGATTGATACCAGATATTCGGTACTGATAGTATCGTCGTCTGAACAATTTAATATTGCGGCGAAGAAGGTTCTTCCGGATAGAAGGTTCAATGTCATCGAGACCAGGAAAAGCGCATCGGCGGCCAGACGTGAGCTGCTGGTACGTGAGTACGATATCATCCTGGTAAATGCACCCCTGTCCGACGGCCTCGGCACAGAGTTCGCCATGGATGTTGCAGAGAAGCACAGCTCGGGTATCATTTTCGTAGTTCCGGCGGAAGTTTACGGAAGCGTAAGTGATCACCTGATAGATTACGGCGTCCTGACGCTGTCAAAGCCTCTTAAGACCAGCGAGCTGGAGAGGATGATCAAACTCCTGATCGCACTTAACGACAGGCTCAGAAAAGCCCAGAAGAAGATCGTCACTCTGAATGAAAAGATGGACGAACTGAAGTTGGTAAGCCGCGCCAAGATCATTCTTGTGGGTAAGGGTATGAGTGAAGACGAAGCCCACGAGTATATCATCAGAGAGGCTATGAACAGAGGCCTCACCAAGAAGCAGGTTGCGGAAAATATTATCGATGAGTAAAAAAAACTATTGACAATTAATTTTCAAAAGAGTAGAATTCAGACCGTAGAAGACAAAGGCGTCTTAGAGTAAAAGCTCTAAGGCGCCTTTTTTGTTCGAATAAACGTAACTGTTCAGCAGGTTACGAGAATAAAAGAATCAACGTGAAAACGTGTTTTCTAAGATGATTCTTTTATTCTTGTAAGCCCTGCGTAGCAGGGTCACATAAAGGGCATGAAATAACGAGTCTCCGAAGGAGACAGGGAAGCACGAAGTGCTGACGTTATGAATGCTTTATGTGACCTGATGAACAAGAAGAAAATGTAGGAGGACCTATGATGGAAAAGTTAAATGTACCGGAGATTTTTGGATCACTTGTCTTTGACGACAGAGTAATGAGAGCAAGACTTTCAGACGATGTATACGCTTCACTTAAGAAGACTATTGATGAAAATGTAAGACTCGATGACCGTGTTGCTGATGCGGTTGCTGAAGAGATGAAAAATTGGGCTATAGAGAACGGAGCCACACATTTCACACATTGGTTCCAGCCACTTACAGGTGTAACAGCAGAGAAGCACGACAGCTTCATCTCACCTTCACCGGACGGCGGAGTACTTATGGAGTTCTCCGGCAAGGAACTTATCAAGGGTGAGCCTGATGCTTCTTCATTCCCTTCAGGAGGACTCAGAGCTACATTCGAAGCAAGAGGATATACAGCGTGGGATCCGACATCTTATGCATTTATCAAGGATCATACACTTTGCATTCCTACAGCATTCTGCTCATATTCAGGTGAGGCACTGGATAAGAAGACACCTCTTCTCAGATCCATGCAGGCAATCAACAAGCAGGCTAAGAGAATTCTTAAGCTTTTCGGAAATGACGATGTTAAGTACGTCAGAACAAGCGTTGGTCCTGAGCAGGAGTATTTCCTGGTAGATAAGGAAGTATTCAACAAGAGACCTGACCTTAAGTACACAGGTAGAACTCTTTTCGGAGCTATGCCTCCAAAGGGACAGGAAATGGATGACCATTACTTTGGTGTTATCAAGCCAAGAGTAAGCGAGTTCATGGAAGACCTCAACAAGGAACTCTGGAAGCTCGGCATCCTTGCTAAGACAGAGCATAACGAAGTTGCTCCTGCACAGCACGAGCTTGCACCTATATATTCAACAACAAACGTTGCAACAGATTCAAACCAGCTTACAATGGAGATCATGAAGAAGGTTGCTGCAAGACACGGTATGGAGTGTCTCCTTCACGAGAAGCCGTTCGCAGGTGTTAACGGATCAGGTAAGCACAACAACTGGTCAATCGGAACAGATACAGGTATCAACCTTCTGTCCCCTGGAAAGACACCTTACGAGAACGCACAGTTCCTTCTTTTCCTCTGCGCTGTTATTCAGGCTGTAGATGATTATCAGGATCTTTTGAGACTTTCTGTTGCTACAGCAGGAAACGATCACAGACTCGGAGCTAACGAAGCACCTCCTGCAATCATTTCCATCTTCCTTGGTGAAGAGCTTACAGCTATTCTTAATGCTATCAGAAATGATACACCATACGAAGGAACAGAGAAGGTTATCATGAAGCTCGGTGTTCATTCACTTCCAAGCTTCAGCAGAGATACAACAGACCGTAACAGAACATCACCGTTCGCATTTACAGGTAATAAGTTCGAGTTCAGATCACTGGGTTCATCAAACAGTATCGCATGCTGCAACATCATGCTTAATGCAGCAGTTGCAGAAAGCCTTCGTCAGTACGCTGACGAGCTTGAGAAGTCAGAGAACTTCGAAGACGATCTTCATGCTCTTATCAAGAGAGTTATCACAGATCATCAGAGAATCCTCTTCGACGGAAACGGATACGGCGATGAGTGGGTTAAGGAAGCTACAGAAGTCAGAGGACTTTCCAATCTTAAGACTACTGCAGATGCTATGCCTCATCTCCTTGACGAGAAGAACAAGGAAATGCTTATGGCTCATAAGGTATTTACAGAGGCAGAGCTTCACTCAAGATGCGAGATCATGCTTGAGAACTATGTAAAGACAGTTAACATCGAAGGTCTTACAATGGTAGACATGGTACGTAAGAATTACCTTCCTGCAATCGAGGGTTACCTCTACAAGCTTGCAGAGACAACAGCTCTCATCAGACAGGTGAGCAACAACGTTAAGTGTCACTATGAAGTTTCAACAATCGAGAGACTTTCAGAGCTTACAGATCACATCCTTGATGCTGTTAAGGTTCTTGAGGATTCACTCAGCAAGCTTAAGGGACTTTCAGATGTATTTGAATCATCGGCATTCGTAAGAGATACGCTTCTTCCGAACATGAACAGCCTCAGATCTTACGTAGATGAAGCAGAAATGCTTACATCACAGAAGGATTGGCCGTTCCCAAGCTACGGACAGCTTCTCTTCAGCGTAAACTAAATTTGCATTCCAACTATTCCACATAATATATGAAACCCGGGGACGGAGGTTAAGTATTCATTTTGAATACTTAACCTCCGTCCCCGATTCCAATTTTTATAAAAGGTC
>CACZHN010000035.1:0-14941 GCA_902780985.1 uncultured Lachnospiraceae bacterium
GCTGTCAGTAGGTGCTTCGGATTTCTTTGATACCTTTCCAAAGTAAGTATTTCCGGTATCATATGACAGGATTGTAACATCATCACCTATTTGAATTTCATTAAGGCTGAATTCATCAACATTTACTTTAGCGGAATATGCACCTTCGGCACTGACAACTATTGCCGGCTGTCCTCCGGATATAGTTTCTTCGGAAATGTCACACATCCTGATGGTTCCGTTTAATTCGGATACAACTTTTCCTTTTTCAATGAAATTCTGCTGTCTCTTTATTGCCAGATTCTGGTTTGCAATAGAAAGATTCAGATCTTTAATCTCTTCATTCTTAAGACGTATCGCACGCTTAAGTTCGGTCTCCGTATAAACCGGAGTAGGATTCTCAAGCTGCTCTTCCTGTTCCTTCATGAAAGCTTCATAAGCTTCATCACATTTAGCCTGAGCTGCATCTATTGCCTTATTGGCTTCTTCAAGTTTCTTTGTCGCCTCCAGGAATATCACCTGTGCATCTTCAAACGCAGCTGTCTTTTCCTGATAATCCTTTAACGCTTCTGCACAATCTTTATCTGCTTTTTCAAACAAAGTCTTAAGCTCTGTTTCTTTTTTTATTCTGTCAACTTCCGAAAGCTGTTCTGTAGATTGTTCGGTCGGCGTCTCCGTCGGCTCTTCCGTCTTCTCTTCCGTTTTTAATTCTTCAGGTTCTTCTTCGTCCATTTCCTGTCCGAGAAAATCCCAATAAGCCTTTTTAGCTTTATATCTTTCCAGATTGCAATCCTTATAATTTGTTTCCGCATCCGTCATAGCTTCAGCCTTTTCAAGCGAAACAGCTTCTGCTTCAGCCTCATCTATTCCCGGCTGGATTGCCGCATCCTGTGCTTTTGTCAGAGCATCCATAGCCTCATCATAAGCCTGTTCAGCCGGAGACTTAGGAATCTCCGCATCATCAGGTATAGGTGTAATGCTCTGAAGCTTAGCCAGCTGATTGTTGGCCAGCTTTACATTTGTCTGGGTAACAGCAAGCTCAGCCATCATGGTGTTAAGCTTCAGCTGTTCCTGAGTAGTATCATACTCGAGAAGGACATCTCCTACCTTTACGGCATCGCCCGGTGTTGCATAGATCTCCTTGATGATCTTATCTCTTTCAATATAAACTGTCTGTTCATCACTAAGCACTATATTTCCGCTGAGTGACTGTTCTGTGTCATAGTAATTCCCTACCCAATTTACAACCGGATATACATTTACGGGATTAGAATTTTTTTTCTTTGTTCTGTAAATATAAGCTCCAAGAGCTCCGGCTCCCACAATGAATGCTATGACAAGAAATGTGATCAATAATTTCTTCATACATTCCCTCCGAAATCCGGTGATGCCTGAAATGCTGCATCAACATCCGCTATATTATCAGAATCACTTGTTATCTCACCATCGAAGATGGAAATGATCCTATCTGCATGCTCCGCAATCTCACGGGCATGTGTGATCATTATTACCGTAACCCCTTCGGAATTAAGTTTCCTGAAAAGTTCCATTACCTGAATACCCGACTTGGAATCAAGCGCACCTGTAGGCTCATCCGCAAGAAGAATCTTTGGACTGTTTACCATAGCACGTGCAATAGCTACACGCTGTTTCTGACCACCCGAAAGCTGTGTAGGCTTAAAGTACATACGGTCTTCAAGTCCTACCTTTGTAAGAGCATCCTTACAGAGGACCTTTCTCTCACGTCTCGGTACTCGGGCATACTGAAGCGGCAGCTCAACATTCTGAAGTGCTGACTGCCTAGGTAAAAGATTGAAGTTCTGAAATACGAAGCCGATATACTTGTTTCTGATAGCCGAAAGACGCTTATCATTCATCTTGCTGATATCTTCACCGTCAAGCATAAAGGTTCCTTCTGTTGGCTTATCCAGACATCCCACGATATTCATGAGAGTCGACTTACCGGAGCCGGAAGGCCCCATTATAGCCACGTATTCACCTTCATCTATATTCAGATTTATATTCTTCAGAACAGGAACATCCATTCCGCCCTGAATATAATTTTTATATATTCCTGTTAATTCCAGAAGCATATTCGAACGTCTCCTTAAATGTCGGTCTAATGTCTGCTATTGTCCGCTTTCGTTTGGAATTACTGTCTCATCAACATTTTCCGGTGTGTTTTCACTGGTTTCCTCTTCAGTGATTATCAGATCCTGCATGAGTTCCTCATCTGTAAGATAATCTGTACTGAATGTATTCTCTTCGGTAAAATCGGAATATGAATCAGAACCGATATTTTCTCCGTTGTCATCCGTTCCGTTATCCGATCCTTCTTCACCTTCATACTGCTGCATGTACTCTTCGAAGTTTGTGGTTACAGGACAGCCGTCTTCGATCCCCTCATCAGGAAATGCGATATAATCCGACGTTGCAAGTCCTTCTTTGATGAGATAAGAATCTGTATTCTCATCATAATCACCCACAACCACGAGAGTCTTCTCAATATGATCGTCTACCTGCTTCCATACATAGTAGCCCGAATCTTCATTCATAAGATAGTAAGAAGGAAGATATAAGCCGTCCTTCTTCTCTGTCTGGCCGTTATCCAGCTCGATATACAGATGCTGTCCCAGCATAAGTCCGTCGGTATTCTCCGGGTTTACATAGAAAGAATACTTGGATGTGCTTTCACCCATACCGGAATCATAATACCCGCCGTCGCCATCATTCTTCTGAGGCTCCATATCAATTTTTGTAATCACTCCATGCCATATATCATCATTGATCCTTGAATGAATGATTACCGGAGTTCCCTGTGTTAACGAGTAGATATTCTGCTCTGTAACGGTACCTTTTATCCTGAAATCACCTTCAGCCATTATAGTTATAAACGCATTGCTGGTATCTCCGCTGTTAAATGAATACTCAGAACCGGATGCATTTTCATTTATAGCCTTGATCATACCGTCCATAGGTGCGGTTACGGCAGCAGACTGAATAGCCTCCTGCTGTCTCTCAATCTCGAGATTCTTAACCGAAAGATTGTATCTTTCCTCGTTAAGGCTGGCATTGTAACTGTTGATCTGGCTTGTAAGCGAAAGTCTCTCATCCTCCGATGTTGCTGACTTACGCTGATTGCTGAGATCGTTAATGCTGGCCGATATACTGTTAATTCTGTTATTGATACCCTGAAGGTCCAGGTTAAGCTGCTGAAGCTGAAGTTCCATTTCCTCGGTATCGTATATGAATAGCTCGTCGCCTTCCTTTACACTGTCTCCGACTTTAACAAACAGTTCTTTAACAGTTTTATTGGATTCCTTGTTTACTCCCTTTGTCTCCTGGGATTCAACAACACCCATGAAACGTGTCTCAAGGCCCAGATATCCGGCACCTGTTATAGACTCTACGGATTCAACATAAACAAGTTTTCCGTCCTTCTTGGTCTGTGTACCTTTATCTCTGAACCATATGAAATAAACCGCTGTCGCAGCTGCAGCCAGCAGAATAACAGTTATTATCGCTATTACTATTGGTTTGTTACTCTTTTTCTCCATCTTCAGTACTTTCCTTATCTATTGTGTAATCAATGCTGTCTTCCGTTTTACTGAATACCTTTTTAAGCCATACCAAAAGATATATTATGAGAGGAACAACGATAGCCGTAAACATCATAGCCATAAGATGCTCACTGCCCGTTACTATGCAGTATATGACTCCTCCGAAAAGCCCCAGGATAAGGGCTACCGCGAGAAGCGCTATTATCCTGCTGAATAAACTATGTTTCATCCTCTTCACTCCGTAAATACTTAAACCACTCGTTTATAAATTTCTCATGGCCGTTGTCCGACGGCTCATAGAACTTTGATCCCAGAACAGCATCCGGAAGATATTGCTGCTTCACGTAATGCTTAGGGAAATCATGTGCATATTTATAGCCCGTATGTCCCAATTCCTTCGATCCGCTGTAATGAGCATCTCTTAAATGCATCGGAACTTCCGCGCCTGATATATTCTTAACCGCATCGTTTGCGGCGAAGATTGCATTTACCACAGAATTGCTTTTAGGAGCAGTTGCCACATATATTGCCGCATGCGCCAGTATGATCTGGGCTTCCGGCATACCTACACGTTCAACCGCAAGGGAACACGCCGTTGCAACCTGTATAGCCTGAGGATCCGCATTTCCTACGTCTTCGCAGGCACATATCATGATCCTTCTGGCAATGAATGTAACACTCTCACCGCCGTAAAGCATTTTAGCCAGGTAATATACCGCCGCATCCGGATCGGAACCTCTCATGGATTTGATAAATGCGGATATAATATCATAATGATTATCTCCGTCTTTATCGTATCTGATAGACCTTCTCTGAACGCACTCCTCGGCTACCTGAAGTGTTATCTCTATCTTACCCGATTCTTCGTTTCTGTCGGTGGACAGTATTCCCAGCTCCACAGCATTCAGTGCATCTCTTGCATCTCCTTCGGAAATATCTGCAAGGAACTCCACTGCTTCATCGGTAATTTCCGCATTATATACGCCCATTCCCTTATCTCTGTCATAAACGGCTCTTTTGATAAGCGTCATGACATTTTCCTTACTGAGGGGCTTCAGTTCAAATACCGTAGATCTTGATACAAGAGCGTTATTAACCTCGAAGTAAGGATTCTCGGTGGTTGCACCTATAAGAATGACCGTTCCGTTCTCAACAAAAGGAAGCAGGTAATCCTGCTGAGCCTTATTGAAACGATGTATCTCATCAATAAAAAGAATGGTCTTCCTGCCGTACATCCCAAGGTTTTCTTTAGCCTTTTCCACAACAGCTTCCATATCCTTCTTACCTGATGCGGTCGCATTCAGTTCGCAGAATTCGGATTTTGTGGTTTTTGCAATAACCTGTGCAATCGTCGTCTTGCCTGTACCCGGAGGACCATAAAAAATGACAGAACCAAGTCTGTCGGCTTTTATAGCTCTGTAAAGAAGTTTATCCTTACCCAGAATATGTTCCTGACCGACAACTTCATCAATAGTGTCGGGTCTGAGTCTACTGGCAAGAGGAGCATTTACTTTTTGCTCCTCCTGTCTCATATAATCAAACAAATCCATATATTATACCGACGTAAACTTATCGTTTACAAATAATCTAGTTATCAAGTAATCCAAGCTTCTTGATTATGTTCTCAAACTTGATAATATCTATAGGTTTGCAGATATAATCATCATAATCGTTGCTTGCATATGAAGCATCGAAATCTTCGTCAAGTGCGGAAATCATAACCACCTTACATCTGGATATTCTAGGTATGCCGAGCTTTCTTTCGGCATCTCTTATAGACTGAAGCGTCTTATATCCGTCGATCTTCGGCATCATGATATCAAGACATACAAGATCGAATTCTTTTCCTTCCGATACAGACTTAACAAATTCATCAACTGCAGCAATACCGTCCGTAGCGAGAACCACTTCTCCGAATCTAGAAAGCAGCTTCGATAAAAACTTTCCGCTTGCTATATCATCCTCAGCTATTAATACCTTCATCGTTACCCTCCACTTTCAAAAAGTCAATCCATCTGCTAATATACCCCATAACCTGAGCTTTATACTGGCCCTTCCTATAGTTAACTCTTCTGTCAAGCTTGAACATCATTGCAATCCCCGATAGTGCATTTGCAAGTTCGCTGCTGGAAAAGCCCTCTGCTATCTCATGATTATCAATCGCTCCCTGAAAAAGTTCCTTCAAAAACTGCATTCTGTTCTTAATACCTTCAAGAACTATATCTCTTGTATAAGTATTATGAAGCAGTTCCTCATACTGGAGAGCCAGCGTAGATAACGTATAGTAGCTCTCGTAATATGAACTGTATGCGTCTACATACATATTGATCTTTTCCAGATAAGTTCCTTCCTTGGAACTGATGGTCCTAAATATACCATGATCAAACTTAAAATATGTCTTTACCACATCAACCAGAAGTTCGTTTGTGTCACTGTAATATTTATATATCATAGCTCCGGAGAGATTAATTCTCATGGAAATGTTATCAAAGCTCAGTGAACCAAGTCCGGCTTCACTGATCAGGTCAATAGCAGAAGAGATTATTCTGTCCTGAACAGATATAAAATCTTCTCTCAAGAGATGATCCTCCTTCAATAAATTTGCCGCCGCGACCAAATCGCATATAGAAATATTTTAGTTTTTTTACACCGCTTTGTCAATGCTTTGAGCGACTCATTCTATTAAAGACTATTTAAGTAAAACTTAAGAAAAAAGGACTATTCTTTCGAATAGTCCTTTGAGTCACCTTTATTAAAATTCAATTCTCAGATTGGATTATTTAATAACAGTAACATTGGTTGCCTGTGGTCCTTTTGCTCCCTCTGAAACGTCAAACTCAACTTCAGCACCTTCCTCAAGTGTCTTGAAGCCTTCCATGTTAAGACCTGAGAAATGAACGAAAACATCCTTTCCCTCTTCATCAGTAATGAAGCCATATCCCTTAGCTCCATTAAACCACTTTACAGTACCCTTTGCCATATTGCGACTCCTCCAAATATAAAACTCGTGTTCGTCCCAGAACACCCTTCTAATATACCATAAACGGTTATTAGCGTCAATCTTATATCTGCGAAATCATGGACAAGTTATTTGATTTAAGACAATAATGATATACCGAATCCGACAGCACCATATCCTCAGTCAGTACGCTTCTGTTTACGCTTCGTACCATTTCCAGAAGATAACTTATATTGCCTTCGATTCCGCTCTCCGGGATGATCAGATATTCATGAATACTGGATGGCAAAATATAATAATCCTCACCGAAAAGTTCACCTATTCTCTTAAGTATATTGCTGTATAATATGACCGCGGACCCATTGGAACAGGATGTATTTCCCAAATAATATATGGGCATCCGAAATTCCTGATCAAGCTCGAATCCCTCAGCACTACCGCAGGAGATATTCATCATCTCCATAACGATATCTTCAAGCTTTTCTATCCTTGCGGGATACCTCTTCATGGTATTGATCAGAGCGGTATCATACAGCTCTTCCTCAGATAATCCGAGAGCTTTCATATCTTCATCTTTGAGCCAGGCTGTTCCGATAGACGAATCCGGCCTGCTGAAGCTGTAAGCTACATCCATATCAAGGAAGGTCCTGCTGGGTTTCCCCACCAGCTTGTCTTTACAGTAATTATGATTTACGAGTGACAAAAAGATATTTTCTTTTGATAAATTAACGGTTTCCATATATATCCTCCTAATCCGGAAGCATATATGTCATCGTTATAGGGGTATCTGAACATTAGCAAAACTTCTTCAGAAAATCAACTACTTTTTTCATCTCTTCATCGAGTCCGATGGTGATTCTGAGGAAATCCTTTGTTAAAGGATCCTTGAAGTATCTAAAGTAAATTCCTTCTTTCTTGGCAGCTTCGAAAACCTCTGCCGCAGTTTTGGTTGAAGGTGAAGCAAATACGAAGTTTGCTCCCGAAGGAAGCACTCTGAATCCGAGAGTTTTTAATTCTTTTGTGAACCACTCTCTTGTCTTCTTTATAGCTTCTACCTTTTCCTTGAAGTAAGCGTCTTCTTCAATCGAAGCCTTTCCGAGAATTATAGACGGTGTATTCATGGTATATGAATTATATGAATACTTAACGTCACTGAGATACTTGATAAGCTTTTCGTTTGCAACAGCATATCCGATTCTCAGTCCTGCCATGGATCTTGATTTTGAATATGTTCTTACAACGATAAGGTTGTCATATTTACGAGTCAGCTCCATTACAGAAGAGCCTTCCTCAGAGAAGTCGATATATGCTTCGTCCACAATAACCACGCTGTCGGGACTGTTCTTTATGATCTCTTCTACTTTATCCTTAGGTGCAAGGATTCCCGTAGGTGCATTCGGATTAGGGAATACGATTCCTCCGTTCGACTGCTTATAATCCTCGGGATTGATATTGTAGTTCTCATCAAGAGGTATTGTCTTATACTTGATACGAAGCATTTCTGCCCATACCGGATAGAATGAATATGTAATATTCGGGAAAAGAACCTCTTTATCTGAATTAAAGAATGTCATAAAGCACATAGCGAGTACATCATCCGAACCTACTCCCACAAATACTTCTTCCGGCTTAAATCCGTGATACTCAGCAAGAGCGTTTACAAGCTCTGAAGCTGTAGGATCCGGATACTTCTTATATATATCTGTATCCATATGATCAGCAAGCTCCTGTACCTTAGGTGATGGTCCGTAAGGATTCTCGTTAGTATTAAGCTTAATTATGTTTTTGTCTTTAGGCTGTTCGCCCGGTACATAAGGCTCTACACGTCTTATGTTTTTCTCCCAATTTGCTGCCATATGTTTATCTCCTCTTTAATGTAAATATATAAATAGCAAAAACGGACTACCGAAACGGTAGTCCGTCTTAAAATCGAAGTAATTAATCCTGCTTCGTAAAAACAAGCTCCGTTCCCATTTCAAGTGCTGAATCCTCAGGAATGGTGATTGTCTTAGTTTTTGGATCATACTGACACTCAAGAACATCTCCTTCAACTGTGAGCTTAAGAGTATTTCCACTCCATGAAGCCTTACAATTGAATTCCTGGTTTGAGTCCTCATCAGCAAAATCGGCATAAGCTTCTGCAACCTTCATACCGAATACTGCATCATCGCCATTAATATCTATGTAAAGATCAACCATTCCCATGTAAGATGAAGTATAATGGCCGTCTCTGTCCTTTCCGCCACCCTTACCGAAGACGAAGAAAAGTACAACACCGATTACAAGAAGTGCGATTGCTGCTGCAACAACACCGATAACTACTTTCTTATTTGAACCGGGCTGAGCTCCTGCTGCTGTAGGGATTCCGTATCCCTGGTTAGCGTTAGGGTCAAATCCCTGTGGCTGCTGTGGTGCAAATCCCTGTGGTTCCTGTGGTGCAAATCCCTGCTGTGGCTGTGGATCAAATCCCTGCGGCTGCTGTGGCTGTGCTGCCTGAAGCTGTGCTCCGCATACCGGGCATGATACTGAGCCGTCCGGAAGATTATTTCCGCATACTGGACAAATCATATTTTGTTCTCCTTTACCCTCTTTTTATATGTTCTGAAAAAACAACAAAGGTATTTTATCATAAAGTTATTGCTCAAGTCTACCACTAATTTCAAGATGCTTAAATGCGAAATGTATTCCTGCTTCAGGATATTCCTTAAGCACCTTCTCCTTTATCTGCGTAGCAGCAAGGAAATTGTCTTCGGCGGTTCTTGTCTCAACAAATACAGTAAGGTCAACACTGCTCTCGCTGAGATCGATCTTTACGTTAAGATCGCCGTCTTCGTTGACCACCGCATTTCTCGTAAGATCATTATCGAGTACTATACTTGAAAGTATATGCTTGGCAAGATTCAGCTTCTTCTCATCCTCTGCATCCTTATACTGTATGGAAACCTTCAGAGGATATTTATTGTTGCCCACTGTTGTAAGATTTCTTATAACACAGTTATCCAGAACCGAGTTCGGAATGATGTATTCTGCATTATCTATAACACCTGTGATTACCGTATGTCTGAGAGATACTTCTTTTACATATCCCGTAAGACGTTCAGCGCCGTTATTTATCTCAACTCTGTCGCCAACCTTAAAAGGTCTGAACATTGTCAGGATAAATCCGTGGATGATGTTGCTGAGACCTTCCTGAAAGATAAAGCCCATTACAACAACCAATAGCGAACTGGACATTAGAATCGTGTTGGAAAAACTGGTCAGGACACTGGAAAGAGCCGCTATCCTGAAAAGGAAAAAGGCAAGAACAGCTATCTTGATTATTCCGTTCAGAAACTGAAGCTTGATACTTTCTTCCCTGTGGCTTATCAGTCTTTTAAAGATCCTGTCAACAAGTTTTACCACCAGAAAGCACAGTACGACATACATCATTGCCAGTACATAATGATTCTCAAATACTTTTAAGATCTTATCTAACATTTAATCTCCTTAACTATTTCGGAAAGCTTCATTCCGTTTGAAGCCTTCAGTAGTACCGCATCTTTATCTTTAAGTATACCCTTAAGATATTCGGCAGCTTCCGCATTTGATTTAAAACTTTTGGACGGAATACTGTTTCCCTCTTTATAATACTCGGCATCTTCTCCGAGGATTACAATTTCATCTATGTTCTTGTCATTAAGAAATGTTCCTATTTCCTTATGATACTCCGCGCTTCTCTCACCCAGCTCAAACATACTTCCGAGAACCGCAACTCTTCTGCCTTCGACATTTATATCGTTGCAGAGAACGTTGATCGCAGCTTTCATAGAATCCACGCTGGCATTATAGGTATCATCTATAATAGTATATCCTGCAGATGTGCTGATGATATTCTGCCTCTGACCTTTGAAACTTGCAAAAGATTCTGCCGTCTTCTTTACGTCAAGTCCCAGATAATCGGCTACCCCCAGCGCTGCGGTAAGATTAAGCACATTGTGTCTTCCCAGTGCCGAAGAAGTAACTTTGACTCTGTTTCCTTTATAGCAGAAATCAAATACGGACATGCCGTTTTCCGTAGTCAGATTTTCCGCTCTGTAATCGGCACTTTCATCTGTACCATAGTAAAATGTCTTTATATTTGTTTTCCCTTTGATATCTCTGAGAAGCCTGTCATCCGCATTTAAGAACAAAACTCCCGTATCGGGATTCATTCTTCCTGTTATACGAAGCTTCTCTTCTCTGATACCTTCTTGAGTTTTAAGAAACTCAATATGAGCTATACCGATATTGGTAACGACCGCGATATCCGGATTTACCATATCCGTAAGCTTATCCATTCCGCCCGGCTCGCTGATTCCCATTTCAAGAACGGACACATCAGACTCACTGTCAAGGATCCTGGATAATGTAAGAGGAACTCCTATCTGCGAATTATTGTTGCCCTCTGTATGGAATACCTTAAGAGAAGCGGCAAGTCCGTGAGATATAAGTTCTCTTGTGGTAGTCTTTCCTACACTTCCGGTCACACCGATGATATGACCGCCCTTATAAAGGCTTCTCATATATTTTCCGATCTTTTGAAGTGCCGCAAGACAGTCATCAACTCTTATATAAGCTTTATCGGTCTGAGGCTGCTGATCCGCTAAAGCCTCGGTACCGAAATCTTCTTCTATAAGAGCTGCAGGAGCTCCTGCAAGAGCCGAGGTAAGGAATTTATGGCCGTCTACATTTTCACCTCTGAAGGCTATGAAAAGACTATCCTCATCGGTCTTTCTGGAATCCGTAGCTATATTTTTAAGAATCTTTGCTCCGACAGATGTTTTATCCGTGTCGTGAGCGGTTATAAGCTTTCCTTCTGTTACTCTGACTAATTCATCTATACTGATATTCATGATATCAACCTCACATGCCTCTTAAAGGATTGCGTCAGCCAGCTCATTGAGCCAGTCTCCGCTGAACTTTTCAATCTCTCCTCTGTCAACCAGAGCGGCAAAGTCAGGATTGATAGGAATACGCGCTACACGAGGTATATTATACTTCTCTGCTGTCTCGTCGGCTCTGGACATACCGAAGATATAATGCTCTTCTCCGCATCCGGGGCACTTAAAGTAAGACATATTCTCAACAAGTCCGAGTACAGGGACCTTCATAAGGTCTGCCATTCTTACAGCCTTTGCAACGATCATCTCAACAAGTTCCTGAGGTGATGATACGACTACGATTCCGTCTACCGGAAGCTGCTGGAATACTGTAAGGGCTACATCGCCTGTTCCCGGCGGCATATCAACGAACATTACATCAATATCACCCCACATAACATCGTTCCAGAATTGACCTACAGCTCCTGCAATAACAGGACCTCTCCAAAGTACAGGCTGGGTCTCTTCGTCCATAAGTACATTCATGGACATCATCTTGATACCGGACTCCGTAACTATAGGAAGAATGCTGTCATGTGCACCAACAGCTCTTTTATGTATACCGAAAGCCTTAGGGATTGAAGGACCTGTAATATCCGCATCCATAATAGCTGTCTTAAGTCCTTTTCTGTTTGCTATGGTAGCAAGCATAGATGTAACCAGCGACTTACCTACACCACCCTTACCGCTTATTACACCGATAACCTTCTTTATCTCAGAATCCTTATTGTGGACCTTCTCAAGTTTAATGTTATCTAAAAACTCCTGTGAATCTGACATTTCATCATTCTCCTAACTTAAATCATTCTTCTTATTGATTTCAAATCAATCGAAGAATATAATATCACAAATTAATATCTTTATCAAAATATGAAAATAATCTATAATAGACAGGAATTACATCAGGAGGAAGACAGATGAATAAATCTGACAGACCGACCTACGTTATAGGCCACAAAAATCCGGATACAGATGCCATCGCGGCTTCTATCGCATATGCAAACCTCAAGAATCTCACATCCGAGCATCATAAATACGAGGCTATGCGCTGCGGTAATATAAGTCTCGAAACTCAGTATGTTCTGGATAGATTTAATACAAAAGCACCAAGATTCATAGGTGATGTCCGTACCCAGGTTAAGGATATGGAGATCAAGAAGCTTCCGGGTATCAGCTGCGAGCTTTCTCTTAAGGAAGCATGGCATACCATGAAGGAAAACAACGTTGTTACCCTTTGTATCACCGAAGGAAGGGATCTTAAGGGAATTATCACCACCGGTGATATCGTAGAAACGAATATGGCCATCTTTGAATCCGATATGCTTTCAAAGACCAATACAAGCTATATCAATATAGTTCAGACCATTGACGGAACCATGATAACCGGCGAGATAAACGGAGCTTTCGAAACCGGAAAGACTCTTATAGGTGCAGGAAATGCAGAGCAGCTCGAAGAGTTTATCGAAGACGGCGATATGGTACTTCTGGGAAACAGATATGAAGCCATGCTCTGTTCCATAGAAATGGGTGCTTCATGCATCATCGTATGCGGAAGCCACACCGTATCTCCTTCCATCCAGAAGCTGGCCGAGGAAAAGAACTGCCGTATCATTACTTCACCTTACGATACATTTACCGTTGCAAGACTTATAAACATGAGCATGCCGGTAGGTTCATTTATGAAAACGGATAATCTCATTTCCTTCAAGGTTGATGATTATATCGAAGATATCCAGCCTGTTATGGCTCAGACAAGACACAGATATTTCCCTGTTATAGATTCCAACGGACACTATGCGGGAATGGTTTCAAGACGTAACTTCCTGGGTGCCGAAAAGAAAAAGCTCATCCTCGTGGATCATAATGAGAAGAGCCAGGCCGTACAGGGACTTGAAGCAGCCGAGATCTTAGAAATCATCGATCACCACAGACTCGGAACCATCACAACAGGAAAGCCTATCTTCTTCAGAAACCAGCCGCTTGGTTCATCCTGTACTATCATTTACAACATGTATCAGGAAAACGGAATCGATATCGAGCCTCAGATGGCCGGACTTATGCTTTCAGCTATCATTTCCGATACTCTTCTCTACCGTTCACCTACATGTACGGAAATAGATAAGCGTGCTGGAGCGGCTCTTGCCAAGATTGCGGGAGTAAATGAAGAAGAACTCGCAAAGGAAATGTTCAGTGCGGGAAGTAATCTCGGAAGCAAGACTCCTTCAGAGATCATTCATCAGGACTTCAAGAAATTCTCAGTCGGAGAATCGACTATCGGCATAGGCCAGATCAGTTCTATGGATGTAAACGAGCTTCATATCATCAGAGAGCGCATCGAGCCTGAACTTGAGAAGGCTCTCAATTCCGATAAGCTGGATATGATATTCGTAATGCTTACAAATATCATGAAAGAGTCTTCCGAAGTTATCTTTTTCGGAGGAAATGCGGAGCGAATCCTTGAAAGAGGTTTCGGTACACCTGCCAGAAACGGACACATAACCCTTAACGGTGTTGTATCAAGAAAAAAGCAGATGTTACCAACGATAACATCTGCAATAGAAAACTAATTATTAGCATTTTCGATGAAGGAACGTATATCTTCCTTCTTCATGGAACTTAGGGAAGAATTCGTATACTGTTTATCTACCGTAACTTCTCTTCCGAAGAAATCAGGAACTTCGAAGTTTTCGGCAGCTTCTACATCTTCGAATTCTACCTCAACATACATAAGTCCTTCGAAAAGTTCATGAAATATATCAAGCTCAGCCGTATGACCGTCGGAAAGCGGAATCTTGTATCTTGTCTTAGATATAAGGTTTCCATCCACCTTATGGCTGAGTTTTTTATATTCTTCTTCCGTCATATCAAGCTCATACTCTTCTCTGCAAAGAGTTCCTTTGGACTTGATCGTAAGAATATATCTTTCATCCGATTTTCTGATCCTGATAACCGGCTTTACCGATATATAACCCTGAGATATCTCATGCTTCGGAAAAGATTCGAGATTTTCAGGCAGTTTCTTTACAAGGTATTTTCTTTCTATTTCCATCTGTTATCCCCCGGGAATATTTGTGTCTCCTCAGAATCGGGATTATTCTTATCCCTGTAGAATCTGAGTGTATAGCTGATAAGTCTGAAAGTAATGAATATTCCCAAGATGGACATCAGAAACCCCGGAAGTAAATATCCCACGGATTTATTAATGCTCACAAGGAGAATTCCTATAGTCTGCGCATAATAGGATATGTGGCAGGCTTCGAATTCGTATATATTCTTAATGGTAATCCTGTACATCACCCAAAGGATTCCCGTATAGATCATAGCAAGAAGCATATACTTCAAAGCCATAAGCGCTGCATAGAACAATGTAAACAGTATCATCGACATATAAAATGCCGTGGATGCGTTCGCAAAAGAAGTATTGTTCATGCCTTCCATAAACAGCTCGTTGTTGCCGAATTTATAAAGTTCGTTGGTAAAATCATTTACCGCATTTTTCTCAACAAGAAGAAGGGTCGTATTCTCACTTCCGAAAGCTATATAAA
>CACZHN010000035.1:14986-21083 GCA_902780985.1 uncultured Lachnospiraceae bacterium
TATCTCCTTCTGGCTTGTATCAATATATAAATGATATCCCGAAAGCACCATATCAAACTTATTCTCAGCCACAAGCTTACCTGACTGGTATTTAAATGCAGGCATTTTCTCCATAAAAAGAGAATGAAAGCCTCCAAAGCCCGCAATGGTTGCTATGGTCGGTATCAGATATATGATTATCGATACAAGAAGAGATATGAATATCACATACTTTACGAAAGTCTTTTTCGTAACTTCCCCCAGTTCCGTAAGTCTGCTGGGGATTGAAAGCGATATCTTCAGCTCTTCCATCAGCTTAAAGTTCTTAAGCCTTAGTATCTCTCCGTTATTCTGTTGAGGATTATTTTCATATTCCATCATATAAGTCCATAATGTTTTAATGCGCCCGCTATTCCGCCTTCTGTTACGGAACCCGTTACATATTCGGCAGTCTTAAGTGCATCTTCACTTCCGTCTTTCATGCAGACGCTGTGTCCCGCAAAGCGCATCATTTCAAGATCATTGTTGCCATCACCGAATACATAAGAATTATCCACTGGCATATTAAAATAGTCAAGAAGAAATTGGATGCCGCTGGCCTTGGAATGCCCAATAGGCTGCAGCTCGCAGAAGTTTCCTTCTCTGTCAATATAATCAAAATACTGTGATATGTATTTACGGAAATCATCCAGTCGGCTTTCGGGATAATACCAGGCACTGAACTTGTCGAATTTGAACTCCGGAGAATCTATATCCGTAACAAGTTTCTTTCCTCCGCTGATAAAGAAATCCACCAGTTTATCTCTTTCGGGACTCTTCATTTCCATATCTATACAGGTATAGTCTGTATGCTCAAAAAGCGCATGCATTCCGAGTTCTCTGCATTTATATGCAATCTCTCTGCAGATGCTCTGTGGTGTTTCCTTACGATACAGAACTTCGTCCCTGAAATTTACATAGCTTCCGCATCCGCATACATAACCGTCAAAGCCTACGTCTCTTATAAAATCATCTACGTTGGAGAAAACTCTGCCCGTATTGATAAATGCGAGATTTCCGTTCTCTCTGGTCTTTCTTATGGCTTCCTTTGCGTCTTCCGGAAAATATCTGGTTCCGTCATTGGTTATTAATGTTCCGTCAATATCAAAAAAGAGAATGTTCATTTAAGTTTGTTGTCTTTCTTAAAGCTGCTTCATAAGGTTAACCATCTCGATAGCTCCGAGAGCACAGTCATAACCCTTATTTCCTGCCTTTGTACCCGCTCTTGTAACAGCCTGCTCAATTGTATCTGTTGTAAGGATACCGAACATTACAGGGATGCCTGCTTCAAGACTTACGGAAGCGATTCCCTTTGAAACCTCTGCACATACATAATCATAGTGGCTTGTCTCGCCTCTGATTACTGTTCCGAGACAGATAACCGCATCGTACTTTCCGGATTCAGCCATCTTCTTTGCTGCAAGAGGAATCTCGAAAGCTCCCGGTACCCATGCTACTGTTATATCTTCATCTTTTACATCGTGTCTTACAAGACCGTCAACAGCACCGCCTACAAGCTTTGATACGATAAACTCGTTAAATCTTGATGCGACGATACCGATCTTAATTCCATTGGCTACTACTTTTCCTTCAATCTTATTCATGACATTTACCTCTTTTTTTATTTTATACATCGTTAAGGATATGGCCCATCTTGATCTTCTTTGTCTCAAGATAGAAACGGTCTTTATCCTGTGGTTCTATTTCAATAGGGACTCTTTCGACAATCTCCAGATTATAACCCTGAAGTCCGTATACCTTCAGCGGATTGTTAGTAAGAAGCTTCATCTGTCTTACACCCAGCTGAACAAGTATCTGAGTTCCTATAGTATAGTCTCTGGCATCAGGCGGGAATCCCAGTTCTACATTGGCTTCCACCGTGTCTCGTCCCTGATCCTGAAGTGCATAAGCTCTGATCTTATTGATAAGACCTATGCCTCTTCCTTCCTGGCGCATGTAAAGAAGGATACCTCTTCCTTCTGCGGATATCTTCTTCATAGCCGCATCCAGCTGATCTCCGCAGTCGCATTTCAGGGATCCGAAAGCATCACCTGTAAGACATTCCGAAT
Source organism: uncultured Lachnospiraceae bacterium (assembly GCA_902780985.1). The sequence goes on from CACZHN010000035.1 coordinate 17,074, forward strand.
GAACTCTGACAAGTACAGGTTCTCCATCGCTCACATCGCCCATTGTAAGAGCCACATGATGCTCACCTGTTACTTTGTTTATGAATCCGTGTATTGTAAAATCACCGTACTTCGTAGGAAGTGCAGCCTTAGTTACTTCTTCCACCAATGATTCGTTCTCTTTCCTGTATCTGATAAGCTTTTCAACAGTAGATATTTTAAGCTCGTGCTTCTTTGCGAACTCGATAAGATCATCACGTCGCATCATGGTTCCGTCATCTTTCATGATCTCGCAGCAAAGTCCCACCGGCTTAAGTCCCGCAAGTCTGCAAAGATCAACTGTAGCTTCAGTATGACCGCGTCTTACTATAACTCCGCCCTTCTTTGCCAGAAGAGGAAACATATGTCCCGGTCTTCTGAAATCCTCAGGCTTGGAATCCTCGGAAGCAAACATCCTTGCAGTGATTCCTCTTTCTTCGGCTGAAATACCTGTTGTTGTAGATACATGGTCCACCGATACTGAAAATGCAGTCAGATGATTATCCGTATTAACAGGGCACATCTGAGGGAGATCCAGTCTCTCGCTGTAGCTTTCATCCATCGGCATACAGATAAGACCTCTTGCATACATAGCCATGAAATTCACATTTTCGGTTGTTGCGAATTCAGCAGCTACGATGACATCGCCTTCATTCTCTCTGTCTTCATCATCAAGAATAACTACGCACTTTCCGTTGGCCAGTTCTTCCAATATCTCTTCTGTTGAATTAAACTCAAACTTCTCTTCCACTTTGTGTAACACCTCGTTTGTCTTTATATAAATCCGTTGCCTGATAAAAGCTCGGCAAAAGATTTATTCTTTTCGAGATTTTCGGCTTTGTCGGCCTTAACCCCGTTATTAACACTTCCTGTACTCAGGAGTCTTTCCACATATTTACCTATGATATCATTCTCAAGATTCACTATATCTCCGCGCTTCTTTTTAAGCAGTGTCGTTTCCTCTCCGGTATGAGGTATGATGGAAACCTTGAATCTTTCCGAATCCACATAAGCTACCGTAAGACTTATTCCGTCTATGGCTATGCTTCCTTTTTCCACGATAAGTCGAAGAATGCTGCTGTCGGCCTTGATGCTTACCCAGACCGCATTGTCTTCCTTCTCGAGATTTTCGATAACTCCTGTACCGTCTATATGTCCCGATACTATATGTCCTCCGAAGCGTCCCATAAGACACATGGCTTTTTCCAGATTAACTCCGTCCCCGGAAGTAAGAGAACCAAGTGATGATCTTCTCATGGTCTCGGCCATAACATCGGCAGTGAAATCATTTCCCGACATAGATGTAACCGTAAGACATACTCCGTTGACTGCTATGCTGTCACCGATCTTTACATCATCCAGCAGATTTCCTGCTTCAATTGTAAGCTCGGCTCCCTTGGAAAGCTTATTTATTCTCTTGACTTTACCAATCTTTTCTATAATGCCGGTAAACATCAGTCGTCCTTTCTTCTGACATAATGTATCATGATATCTCCGTCAAGGATTGTGGTACCTTCCAGTTCGAAATGTGCTGCATTTTCAACTTCATCGATACCTTCTCCTCCTACAGGAGATGCACCTGTTCCGCCGAATACCTTAGGTGATATACAGGTATAAACTTCATCTATAAGATCTTCTCTGAACATGCTCCAGCCAAGCTGTCCGCCGCCCTCGAGAAGAAGACTGTCTATCTCCATTCTTCCCAGCTGGGCTACAAGGCTGTTCACATCTATATGTCCGCGTTCATCGGCAGGAAGAAGAAGTGTTCCTATCCCTGCTTCCTTAAGTTCTTGAATCTTATCTCTCTTTTCGAGCTCCACATCCTTAAGAGCTGCCACATAAGTCTTTATATCCTTTGCTGTCTTAACGATATTGCAGTCCATAGGTATACGCAGATGAGAATCACATATGATCCTTATCGGATCATGTCCGCCTTCTATACGGCAGTTAAGCATCGGATCATCGGCAAGCAATGTTCCGATTCCTACCATGATAGCCGTGCATTTATCCCTTAAAACATGAATGGCTCTTCTTGAAGCCTCGTTGGATATCCATCTGCTCTTTCCGGTAGATGTACATATCTTTCCGTCCATTGTCATGGCGTATTTATATAATACATACGGAGTCTTATGTGTAATGTAATGGAAGAAGGATTTATTCAGAGCATCACATTCTTCCTTCATTACGTGAGTTACAACTTCGACTCCCGCGCTTCTGAGACGCCATACTCCCTTTCCGCATACCAGCGGATTCGGATCGTCGGAACCGATATATACTCTTTTGATCTTAGCCTCCAGGATTGCTTCCGTACAAGGCGGCTGCTTTCCCGTATGATTACAAGGTTCAAGTGTTACGTAAAGTTCAGCCCCCACCGCTGATTCCGTAAGATTTGCGATAGCTTCTCTTTCTGCATGAAGTCCGCCGTACTGTGCGTGATAACCTTCGCCGATGATTCTTCCGTCTTTAACGATGACCGCCCCCACAAGCGGATTAGGATTAACCGCGCCGGTTCCTTTCTTTGCAAGTTCGATAGCTCTCTCCATAAATTTTTTGTCGTAAGCCATAGTTTTGTATACCCCTCATATAAAAGATAATGCCCCGGATATAATCTACCCAGGGCATCATTGCATACTATCGATTACTTCCATCCAGACTTTACTGTCGGCACCGAAATCTCATCGGTTCAAACCGGAATACCGGTTTCGCGGGCTATACCGCCGGTCGGGAATTCCACCCTGCCCTGTAATAAAATATTAAGTTTATCAGTCTTCCTGCTTTCCGATCGACAGGAAACCGTTCTCGTTTGCCTTAAGAAGGAATGAAAGACCGATATTCTTTCTGTGTCCGTCCTCGGAAATGTATATCTCACCGGATTCAACCAGTGACTTAGCTATTCTGATAAGCTCATCCTTGAAGGAGATCATCTCTCTTCTGTCACGAGATGACAGCTTGAAGAGATACTGGTTCTTTGAGCTTATGAGAAGGATGCTGAAGGAGAATACATTTTCCTTTGTTTCCTTCATACCGGAACCGATCATACGTGAATTTGCAATGATGATCTCTGCGTTATCATCAGGAAGATACTCTGATAAGATAAGCTTGTAGATCTTAAGGTAATCATCCTCAGAATCAACCTTGATAGGAAGTTCCGCAACGGCAAATTCGATAACCGAATCCGCAATCTTTATAGTACCACCGTCATCGTTGATGGATGCGGTACTCTGACGTGGAACAAGAAGTCTGAAGAACTTGTTCTCAATAGCCTTATCTGTAGCTGTAGGCTCTGAAATAACAAGATCAGGATACATCTTCTCCATCTTGAACATGGATACGATAGCTGCATCATCACCTGTCTCAGCCTTAGCGATGAGCTTCTGATAAAGCTCTGTGATCTGCGGTGTACGATACTTAACGAGATCAACAATCTTCTCAACTGCAGGAATGTGTGCCATAGCTGCATTCTCGAGATAAAGCTGGATAAGTTCTTCTGTAGTAGCTCCCTTTTCCTCTTTATACTGAATAACCTTATAAAGATTTTCTTTATCGAAATCTTCATAATGTGCATCGTATGCTTTTTCAAAATACTTGAGAGCTTTCTTCTCGCCTGTGAAGTTAGGCTGAGATTCTTTTCTCTCGTAAATCCTACCGAGTTCGTAAGCAGCCTGTGTACTTCCGAGTCCCAGTGCCTCAAGGAAAGCCTTCTCGATCTCATAGTCTGTAGCTATGTAGAATACCTGGCTCTGCTTCATAAGAGCAACCTTAAGGGCTGTTGCGGCACTACCGGCCTTAACTGCACGATCCCACTTCTCAACTGCAGACTGAAGGTTTTCACCCTTGAGTTCCTTGATATCCTTGATATAAGCATCTGCTTCGGTGATACCGTTCTTCTGTGCAAGCTGGAAGAATCTGAGCGCCTTGTCCCCGTCTCTTCCTGTATTGAGAAGTCCGTAGTAATAGAATCTACCAAGATAGAACGGAACTCTCTTGTGTCC
>CACZHN010000036.1 GCA_902780985.1 uncultured Lachnospiraceae bacterium
ATCAAGTACTGTTGCTGTAAGGCCTGCGCCTTCCTTAAGTGTTATAACTCCGTTATCCTGAAGAAGCAGAAGTGCTCTTGCTTCGTTTGTTGTATCGTTTGGTACTGCTATCGTGTCTCCGTCTGCAAGTTCATCAAGTGACTTCTTTGTTCCCGGATAAATTCCAAACGGTTCATAGTGAATTCCGCCTGCATTTACAAGTGCTGTTCCGTTCTCTTCATTGAAGTTGTCAAGGTATGGTACATGCTGGAAATAGTTAGCATCGATCTCACCGCTGTCTACTACAAGGTTTGGCTGTACATAATCTTCAAACTCTGTTACTTCAAGTGTCCATCCCTGATCTTTAAGGATCTCGCCTGCCTTCTCGAGAATCTCTGCATGAGGTGTAGGTGATGCTGCGATTGTGATTGTTCCCTTATCTTCTACTGTCTTGTCTGCTTCGTCTTTGTTATCTGCTTCTGCATTTCCTGCTGAAGCTGCTCCCGGAACACCGCCTTCAACTACAAGTGTATCCTCATATTCCTTACCGTAAGTATCAATAAGTGTTGCTTCGTAATCTGCATGGAAGAAGTTCTCATTACCAAGTGACTTGATCTCATCGTTAAGCCAGTTGAGAAGCGAATCATTTCCCTTTGATACTGCAGGTGCTATAGTGTCAAGGCTTCCGAGTGTCTCAATACCTACTGTGTAGCCTTCGTTCTCAATAGCAAATGCTATAACTTCAGTATTATCGTTTGCCCATGCAACGCCTGTTCCGTTTTCAAATGCGCTCTTTGCTGCTGCATATGTATCGAACTTCTGAAGCTTGATTTCAGGATTATTCTCTGTAAGATATGTTTCTGCTGTTGTTCCCGAAATAACGATCACCTGATCATCCGCACCGACCTGTGAGAGGTCTGTTATAACGTTATCATCATGTGATACAACGCCGAGGGCTACATTCATATAAGGAAGAGCAAAATCAACTTTCTCTGCTCTTTCATCTGTTACCGTGAAGTTTGCAAGAATGATATCAACCTTTCCGGTCTCCAAATACTCAACTCGGCTTGCAGCCTCGGTTGATACATAATTGATCTTAACTCCCAGGTCTTCTCCTATTCTTTCTGCGAAGTAAACATCATATCCCTGATAATCGCCGTTCTCATCTACATATCCGAATGGGGACTTGTCGGAGAATACGCCGATGTTGATGCTTCCCGCTTCCTTTATCTCATCAACGGTTCTGTATACTGCCGATGATGTTTCATCCTTTATTGTTGATGCTTCGGCAGTTGTATCTGCCGGCTTTCCGCATCCCGTAAGGAGTCCGAAAGCTCCTGTTATTGCAAGTCCTATAGTTCCTATCTTCTTAAAAAGTTTTTTACCGAATTTATTCTTACTCATATCTATTTCCTTCTTTCCGATTATTTAAAATTTCCTTATGATTCTTTGACATCTCGCAGGCAAGCCTGCTCGATGATGCTCTTGCACATAAATGTGCGAGCATTCGGATTAATCACTTCATATGCTTCGCATATGGGATCTTTCCTCATTTTCGCACAAAAAAACGGAAGTGACTTTGTGTCAGCTCCCGGACAAATGGCGTATGATCTTAACTACTCATTCAATCACATAAGGGTGCAACATCGACTCGAAACACACCCATCAGCCATAATACATGCCCGGGAGTTCAGCATTCGACAACACATCATTTCAAATTTTTCAGAAGTAAGTATCTTGTTCATTTGAAAATCTCCTTTCGTTTTCCTTGTGACATGTAGGATAATAACACCATTTACCTACTATGTCAATAGGTTTTAGGTGTTTTTTTGAAAAAATTTTTTTACAGCCTAAAAAAACAATAAAACAGCGGCATAAGACCGTTTTTCAGTCTTATGCCGCTTGGCATTTTCGTTATTATTAATGCTCTGAGATTACTTTTTCGTAATCGTAACCTCTGTCCGGAGTAAATTCTCTTTCATTCAGTTCGAAGTAAACCACTCCGTTTCTCTTTACGGAAACAGCTATCTCAGCCTTACCGTCGCTGTTCTTAACCACATCACTCTGTACAAGAGGAAATGCCGAGGATCTGATAAGTTCTGTCACATCCTTTGTCGGCTGTGCAGGCTCGCCCAGATCATGCCATACCTTAAGAGGATTACAGCACTCTTCATCCACCGTCTTTGTGATAAGCGTGTAGTCGTCACCTTCTACAGGAAGCTCGATCTCTCTTACGTACTCGTCGGAATCTATATTCCAGAGGATTCCCGCATAACCCTTATCGGTCTTTACAACTACGGAAGTCTTGTCTCTGAATACACAGCTTGTTCCCAGAGTCTTCAGCTTCTTATAGAAGTAGAATGTCCAAAATGTAGGCTTAGGGATATTTCCTGCAGCAACCATTCCGAAACCACCGTGGAACAGTGAGAAAGGAACGCCCTGCTCCTCGAATACATCTCCGAAGGTCCAGTAAGAATATGCTTCGTTCATATCACCGATACGTGAAAGCTGCTCAGCAAGATATGCAGCATTCAGATTTGTATCGTGAATAACTCCCTTAGGAGTATATGATGTACTGAACTCGGTAATATGTATAGGTGTATCCTTGAACTCCTCAAAAGAGTCCGCTATATCACGTGATGACTGGAGATTGTCGAATCTCATTTCGGCATCTTCCAGCTTGTGATAATCATAATGTCCGATATTCTTAGGGAACTCAACCGTATAGTGATGTCTTGTGATCATATCCGGCTGAAGATTATTCTCCTTACAGAAATTCAGGAACTCTCTGATCCACTCGGCATCGTTTACGCCGCAGATGGCAGGACCGCCTACCTTGAATCTGCTGTCGTAAGCCTTGATGGCAAGATAGCTTTCTTTGAAGAGCTTAAAGTACTCATCCATATCAGCATTGTACCAGAATCCCGGAAGATTCGGTTCATTCCATACCTCGATAGGCCACTCGAGAACTTCTTCTCCGTAACGGCCTCTGAGATGCTTAAGAAGCGCCACGACCATGTCTGCCCACATACGGTAATCCTTCGGAGGAGTTGTATTTCCCTTCCAATAGAAAACTGTCTGAGTGCCTCTTGCAAGCTGATAAGGCATGAAGCCCAGCTCAAGATAAGGACGGATATTCAGCTCGATGAATCTGTCGAACCTCTTCATATTCATGATAGATTGCCACATCATCTGTAAAAAGTCCGTGGCCTCTGATGTACTTGAATCCTATTTCATCCTGTACAAACTTAAGCTGCTTAAGGTATTCTTCCGTAAGAGCAAGTCCGAGACGGCCTGTTCCGACGCAGAAATCCACATTGTTGTTAAATGCAACCGTGTTTGACGGATTAACTGTTATCTTTTCGTTCATTTCAAACCCCTTATGTATTTTAGTAATAATGTTCAGTCGAGGTTTATTTTACATCTTTATAATGCATTTGTCATCCACATCCGAAACCTTTGCGTATCCGGTGCAGCTCATGATAAAACGAAGTTCCCTGTTTACTCTTTCAACAAAACTTACAACTCCGTCAACGCCCTCTTCCTCCAGTGAAGGAAGCATGGATCTTCCCACCGCAGCCGCATCCGCTCCGAGGGCGATTGCCTTATAAACATCCGCTCCTGTTGCGATACCGCAGTCCACGATAATCTTTACGTCTCTTCCGGCAAGTGCCTCTTTTATCTCAGGAAGCACCATCATAGGCGGTGCCGCATAAGGCAGTCTTCCGTGATGATGGCTGACTATTACGGCCTTTGCACCGATATCGGCGCATTTAACCGCATCCTCGGCGCTCAGAACGCCCTTTATGACAAAAGGAAGCTTGGTGGATTCCACATAGGATCTCAGCATGTCCGCGGTCTGTACCGCCATCTCTTCACCTATTACCACATCAAGTCCGCCTTCGCCGAAGATATGGTCTATATCCATTCCCACCGCAAAAGCTCCAGCTTCTTCGGCATATTGGAACTGGTCTCTGACCTTACCGTTATCCGCGTAAGGCTTTACGATCCTTACGGTCTTTCCTCCGCAGGAAATGATACGGCCGAACATATCGTTCTCCATCATTCCCACAAAGTTAAGTATATTCAGTTTTGCCGCAGCTTCGGAATACTCTTCGAGTCCGGTCTTTTCACGGTTGTTAAAACATCCGAGATGAGAGAATGCCGGCATCATAACCGGCATCCCAAACTTTTCTCCGAAGAATTCAATTTCCGTATCAGCTACAACAGAGTCGATAAGCCGCTGCTTTATCAGGATGGAATCCATATAGCGTGCGGTTATCTCATTTGCATCAGATAATCTGTTGTATCCCACTTCTCTCCTCCGATATTTATTTAATAAAGTCCCATAAGTTCCTTCTTCAGATATTCCAGGTAGAATAAATACTCCTCATCCGTATTCAGATGCTCAAGTATCACCGGCATGTCCGGATCAATACCGTGCATTTTCGATACGTAATATCTGAGAGGGTATTCGCCCTTACCCGGCGCACATTCTTCAAGCTGAATAGTGTATTCCTCTTTCAGATGTATATCCTTTATGTGACAGCTTCTGATCCTGCTGCCCAGAAGTTCGGCACATTCATCCACAAACTCTTCCGCAGCAAAATATCTGTCTGCGGAATTGGTCATATTGATTATATCCAGATGGACCGCAAACCGCTCCCTGTCAACTTCCTCGATAAGCTTCAGATAGTCCTTCGGCCCCGTAGGTATCATCCACGGCATAGGCTCCAGAGTGAAGTATGTATTATGCACATCCGCTCTGTCTATTATCTCACGGACCATCTCCACTGTCTGAAGTCTTGCTTCCTTACTGAAGTTCTCCTTATAATGTCCGTCCCATCTCGGTCCGAAGGCGCCCGCTACATTTACGGCACACCTGGCACCCAGATAGTCTGCAAGTCGAAGCTGCTCTACGCAGTAATCCCTCATGGCTGCTCTCTCACCGGGATCTGCTGCGAGAGCGTTCCTCCAAATCCCCACTTCGGCGATCATGAGACCGTGAGTCTCCGCCGCCTTCTTGTATTCGTCTATTTTTTCGATCGGTTCATCGCTCTGAACCGGAAATACCACCGCACGGCATCCCAGTTTTATCTGGTTCTCCGCCCACTCTTCGGCCGAGTTGTGTGCCAGCGGTGAAGATGTTCCAAGTCGCATATACGTTCTCCTTCACGTACCCTTAGCTCTGCGTATCAAGTATCTCCGATGCTTCCTTCAGAAGATCGATTATATGCAGATGCTGAGGACATACGCCCTCACACTGACCGCAGGCTATACAATCGGAAGCCTTGCCGCTTCTCTGTGTAAGTCCCGCATAGAAATTCTTGGATCTCCAGTCATCCGGATAACGGCGCAGAGTATTGATAGTCCTGAATACATCAGGAATGCTGATCTGCATAGGACATCCCGGTGTACAGTACTTGCAGGCCGTACATCCGATCTGAGGTATGCTGAGGATATCATCCGTAACCTCGTCAATTATCGTCATCTCTTCGTCCGTTACAGGCTCGAAGTTTGTAAATGTTCCGATATTGTCCGCCATCTGCTCATCGCTGGACATTCCCGAAAGCACTGTCATAACTCCCGGAAGGGATGCAACGTATCTCAGTGCCCATGAAGCTACGGAGCTGTAAGGTCTCTTAGCCTTGAACTTAGCTTCCAGCTCAGGTGCCAGATTTGCCAGCATACCGCCTCTTATAGGCTCCATAACGATGATAGGTATATTTCTCTCATGTAAAATGTTGTAAAGCTCTTCAGACCTTACAACAGGATTTGTACGATCAAGATAGTTGAGCTGTATCTGAACAAACTCAACTTCAGGATGCGTATCCAGGATCTCTGTAAGAAGTTCAGGACTTCCGTGGAAAGAAAATCCGAAGTGACGGATTTTTCCCTCTGCCTTCTTCTTCAGTCCCCAGTTGAAACAGTCATACTTCACATAGGTGTTGTAATTGTTTCCTTCTTCGATGGAGTGAAGGAGATAGAAATCATAATAATCAACTCCCGCTCTCTCCAGCTGCTCGTTAAATATTCTCTCAACATCGCTTTCCTGCTTGATCTCCCATGCAGGCAGCTTTGTTGCGATCATAAAGCTGTCTCTCGGATAACGCTTTACCAGAGCTTCTCTGGCAGCCACCTCGGACTTACCGCCGTGATATACGTAAGCCGTATCAAAGTAGCGCTTATCCATCTTCATATATTTATCAACCATTTCGCATACATGGTTGATATCAATCTCTCCGTCCTTCTCAGGAAGTCTCATTAAGCCGAATCCCAGTTTCGGCATCGTACTTAAATCTATACTCATTAAATAACCTCCTTTGATTTTTCTAAAGCATCTATAACTCTGTCACACCATGCATCGAACTCCGGATCCTCTACCTGACACTCCGGATGAGACAGAACATAATCCAGTGCTATTCTCACACCCTGATCAAATCTTACGGTGGTCTTCATAGTCGGAACCGCTCTCTTCAGCTTGCTGTTATCGAATACTACGGATACGGCCTTATCGCCTATGAGACTGCCCTCAAAATCAAATCCGTACTTGTCGCCCACAGCACTGAGGAATTCGGATGAAATGTGATAAGCCTTAAGCTCCACACCCAGCGCATCCGCAATGGTCTCATAAATCTGATTCCATGTAAGGGTCTCATCTCCCGTAATCTGAAATGCCTCGCCGATTGCATGAGGATTTGCCATAAGCCCTGTGTATCCTATGGCAAAATCCTTATTATATGTTACAGTCCATAGAGATGTTCCGTCTCCCTGGATAATTACCGGTTTACCTTCCTGCATACGCTTGATAACCTGATAGAATCCCTTTGTTCCGTGAACTCCCAGGGGTACATTTCTCTCATCGTATGTGTGGCTCGGTCTGATAATGGTTACCGGGAAGCCTTCGCTGCGATACTTCTCCATAAGGAACTCTTCGCAGGCGATCTTGTTTCTCGAATACTCCCAGTGAGGATTCGCAAGTGTCGTACCCTCTGTTATCACATAGTTTCTTGCCGGCTTGTTATAAGCCGATGCGGAACTGATATACATATACTGCTTTGTCTTTCCCTTGAACAGTCTGTAATCTCTCTCAACACTGTCCACGGTAAATCCTATAAACTCGCTGACTACGTCAAATGTATGCCCCGCCAGCTTTGCTTCAACATCAGCCTCATCATTTATATCAGCTACGATCTGATGAACATTTTCAGGTACAACATCGGATCTGTTGCCTCTGTTGAGAAGCCATACTTCCCATGCAGGATCCTCTGCCAGTTTCTTAACGATCGCTGTACTGATCGTACCTGTACCGCCTATAAAAAGTGCCTTCATAGTAACCATACCTCCTACTATCGGGTCTTAGATCATTCCCTCATATATCTTTGTGCAATCCTCTTCGGTAAGAGTTACAAAGCCTGAGATAGTACCTTCTCTTCCGTCACCGCGGCAGAGAACTTCAACAAGCTTCGGAATATCTTCCTTCTTTGCACCCAGTTCTTCGAAATTCACCGGCATACCGATGGACTTGAGGAAGTTCTTGAAGCACTCGATTCCTTCAAGTGCCGTAACTTCAGGATTCTCGAAGTTCATCTGGCATCCCCATACACGAACAGCTGCCTGAGCAAAACGCATAACGTTGTGCTTCATAACATACTTGAATACCGCAGGCATGGTAACCGCAAGACCTGCACCGTGTGCACAGTCGTAAAGTGCGGAAAGCTCATGCTCGATAGTATGGCTGTTCCAATCCTGGCTTCTTCCCACACCGCAGGAATTGTTATGAGCCATCATTCCGGCCCACATGATATTCGCACGTGCTTCATAATTATCAGGATCCGCAACCGCTCTCGGAGCTTCATACTTCATGGTAAGAAGAAGAGCCTCGATAAGCCTGTCCGTAACTTCAACCTCTGTTGAGTTTGTAAGATATCTCTCATAGAGATGAGCCATTATATCCGTAGCTCCGGCTGCTGTCTGGTAAGCCGGAAGAGTCTGGGTAAGTGCCGGATTCAGAATACTGAACTTAGGTCTGATGGCATCACCGCTGGCGCCTCTCTTGAACATACCCTCTTCCTTTGTGATAACGGAATCAGGGCTGCCTTCGCTTCCTGCTGCGGAAATGGTAAGTACTGTTCCTACAGGAAGAGCTTCTTCGATTCTCTTTCCTCTGTAAAAATCCCAGAAGTCGCCGTCATAGATGGTTCCGGCCGCTATTGCTTTGGAGGAGTCTATAACGCTGCCACCACCTACCGCAAGTATGAAGTCTATTCCTTCTTTCCTGCAGAGATCGATTCCCTCATATACTAAACCGCTTCGCGGATTCGGCTTTACGCCACCCAATTCTACATATGGGATATTCTCTCCATCGAGCGACTTCTTAACTCTGTCAAGCAGACCCGAACAAACGGCGCTGCTTCCGCCGTAATGTATCAGAACCTTGGTTCCTCCGAACTTCTTTACGTACTTTCCTGTCTCGTTTTCGGTTTCCTTACCGAATACAAAATATGTCGGTGAATAAAAAGTAAAATTTTCCATACATTCCACTCCTTTTTCTTGATTTTTGCGCGAGATATATATTCATTTTAATTTACCGCAAAGTTAAAAAACAGCAGATATTTATTGAATTTTGCCCATTTTTTGCTATCATATAATTATGAAAAAAGAACCGCGCGAGATAATTAAATATCCCAATATTCACGGCGTTCTGCTGACGGACGGAACCTCTCCGGAGAGCTTTCCTTCCCACTGGCATAACGAAGCGGAATTCACCATCGCCCAGAAGGACGGATGCAAATATCGAGTAGGTGATACGCTCCACAATCTGAACAAGGGAGACATACTTCTTGTATGGCCCCGGGAGCTTCACGAGATAGTTTACGTACCTGAGGGCGGTTCAACATTTATCCAGTTTTCTTCAGACCTTCTGGAGAACAATCTGGATATTGTTTCTATGTTCAAATTCATGACGGAATTCCACCATATCGAATGCAGTAAGGAACCGGAGCTGACGAAGAAGATAGCGGATAAACTGGATGAGATAAAAGAGATCATAATAAACGAGCCTCACTTCTCGGAAACCCGAAGCAAGCTCATCATTTATGATATAATACTTCTCATCGGTGAATATGTAATACACGAAAAGCAGCTGCAGCTGGGATCACCGCGTCTTTCGGATGCGTCCTGGAAGCATATTCATGAAGCCTGCAGTTACATTTCCGAGCATTCCGCAGACAGCCTGACGCAGACGGAAGTAGCCTCACATATAGGGCTCAGCCCATACTACTTCTCCAGACTTTTCAGGGAATATATGCAGATGACTTTCCCGGCTTATCTTTCGGGAATACGTGTAAGGACCGCAATACGCCTTCTGGCCAACGAATCCATATCCATTACGGATGCCGCCTTCATGGCAGGATTCCAGTCCACCACCGCATTTAACAAAGTATTTCATGACGTCACCGGATGTTCGCCGAGGGATTACAGAAAAATGATGCGGGTTCAGTCATAATCTTAGGAGGAGTTTACATGTTTTTTATTTTAAAGATTGTTATAGGTATCGTTATCGGTGGTATCTCGGGTGCACTTGCCGGAGCTATCATGAAGAGCCAGGGAAGTACTATTAAAAATATCATCCTCGGTATCGTGGGAGGTTTTGTAGGAAGTCTTGTATTCGGTCTCATAGGTTTCAAGTCTACCAATATCATCGGAACCATGATCACTTCAATCGTAGGTGCCTGCATAATAATCGCTGTCGGAAGAAAGCTTTTTAAGTAAGGAATTTTTATCACATGAAGAATTTTACAGAAACTATATGGGAAGAAGGCGAATACAGCTATCCTGCCGCATACGGCTTCGTCCCGAACATCCATGCATATCTGCATGATGATGACGCTGACCGCGACTGCATGCTTGTGGTACCGGGCGGCGGATACTGTGTCTGCACACCTCATGAAGGTGAGCTGGCTGCCGAAGAGTTTTATAACAGAGGCATGAACGCCTTTGTTCTCACTTATACAACCGATATAACCATGTCGGTTCCTTTAAAGGATCAGCCTCTGAAAGACATTTCCAGAGCTGTTCGATTCATCAGAAAAAATGCCGATGAATATAAGATTGCAGGAAAGAAGTTCTTCGTTTGCGGATTCTCCGCAGGTGCACATGTATGCGGAAGCCTTGCGGTACACCACGAAGACGTAACGGACGGAAATGCATCCTATGCCGGAATCTCCAACAAGCCGGACGGAGCTATCCTCTCATATCCTGTTATAACATCGGGTGAATTCACCCACATTTATTCGATTCAGACATTGCTGGGAAATGATGCACCGGCAGATGAACTCGAGTACTTCTCACTGGAGAAGCAGGTTACGGATTCCACCTGTCCATGCTTTATCTGGCAGACAGAGTCCGACGAGCTTGTACCTGTTGAAAACAGTTACCTTATGGCGGAAGCACTTCGTGCAAAGAAGATTCCTTTTGCACACTATGTGTTCCCTGAAGGATTCCACGGACTCAGCGTTGCCAACGAGGCCTTCTTCAAAGGCTGGAACGGCGGTATGTACGTAATGGATCAGGTATTCAAGGCTGTTGAAGCCGTTAAGGCAGGCAAGGGAGTAAATGTATCGGATCAGAGACGTGCGGAACTGGAAGCCCAGTTTGCTCCGGATGCTCCGCAGGGACCACCGGAAGGATTCACCATCGATCAGAGTCTGGCGGAAGACGCAGGGCTCTGGGTAGATATGGCGATGGCCTGGATGAAGAGAATATAACAGCATATTGACGCTCGGATTTGTTTTTACACTTCTTTCCGAGCTGTTTTCTTATTATATATCTATTCCAACACCAGGTCTTCGCCCGGTTTGAGTATTATGCGGTTTGGCACATCGAAGGTCTCTGCGATGGACTGGTCGAAGTCTCTTCCCGGTGCCATATGGTAAGGTATGCTGTGCTTTGCTCCTACCAGTTTTGCGCACTCGATAGCTTCTGCCATATCCATGTTGTAGACTCCGTCACAGCAGAAGAATGCATAGTCAAGATTTCTCTCTCCCAGTTCCTTCATCTGCGGTGTTGTGGATGTGTCACCCGTAAGATAGAGCGTTACTCCGTTTGAGAATGTGAATACATATCCTACGCATTCCTTCTCGTTATGATTCTTGTTATATCCGGCTTCTACGGCTTCAACCTTTACATAGTCCAGATCAAATGTCTGGTGCTGTCCGCCGCTGAGAGCCTCTGTATACATTATCGTACGGCAACCTTCATTCTGATTCTTGATCAGATTAACGGCTGTATGATCCGAATGTCCGTGAGTTACAAGTATCAGATCCGCAGGCAGGTCATATCCGTCTCCCATATAAGGATCCACATAGATTACCTTTCCCTCTGCTGTAGTAATTCTCACGCTGCCGTGTCCCTGATAATAAAGTGTTGCTGCTCCCATGTCTTTCCCCTCGCTTTCTGTTATTTCTTCGCTTATCGCTTCCGTAACTTCTTCGTCTCTTCGGTGGTCTCTTCCTCGGATGACACAGCTTCCACTGTAACATCTTCTGTCGGTGCGGAAGTTGCAGTCACTTCATACTCACGTGTTCCGCAGGCTGTACCGAATATCAGTATAAACATTGATAACAGTAAAATCTTATAAATCTTCTTCATTTTAGTACCCCAAAACCCCTTTTACAGAATATCATTTTATGATATTGTTATTTTGTCCGGACCAATAGACATTTGCTTTATATATTAGTCATACGCTCTTTTTACAGTGCTGATATCTATGTGAAGCAACCTTATAATGAAGTGGTAGTTTGTTTTTAGAATTGTAAGGAATGCTTCTCAGATGAAAAACACTGATTCTTTCGACAACCGCGACCGGCTCATCAGGCTTGGTCTGAATATAGGTCTTCTCAGAAAACTGAGAGGTCTTACCCAAGAAGAACTTGCTGAAAAAGCCGGCATAAGTCGTTCCTTCTTAAGTGCTATCGAAGCACCGAATCTTGTACAGTCTTTTTCACTTGAAATACTGTATAACATTTCCGATGCCCTGACCATCGATCCCCAAGATCTTATCAGCGGCAATATTCTGGAAAATAAATCCGAATAGATTTATTCTATAAATCTCCCAAAGCATGTCTTGCGGCAATCATGCCGAATGTATAACATTTTCCGAGAGACAGTCCTGTCTGGTGGAACGGATAATCCGCGCCTCCGTAGAACCCGCCTCCGAGATTTCCTACGCAGTAAAGCCCTTCGATTACATTTCCGTCATCATTAAGCGCCTGACCGTTTTCGTTAACCGAAATACCGGAAACCTCCGCAGAAACACGTATATGCTTTCTTGCGCCCCAGAACGGAGCCTTCTCGATCTTATTCATGTACTTGGCAGGCTTACCGAAATCCGTATCGCATCCCGACTCGCAAAGCTGATTATATCTGTCAATTGATTCCTTCATCTTATCGTAAGGAATATCCAGTTCTTTTGCAAGCTCTTCGAGAGTATCGCATCTGTGAAGATCTATCAGATTCTTGAACACACCCTGAGGATTCTCAACCGCTCCCGGAATGAACTTCTCCATAACCACCGGCGGAACCGGTCCGTCAACGAAAGCTTCCTTCGGAAGTGACATATAGTCGTTATCGTAGATCATGCAATACCAGCCCTTTGAGCCTTCCGGATGATCCGGATCCAGCATGGAACCCTTATATGACGGCTGATTTCGGAGGATGTTCCCCATATAAACAAAGCCTGTATATTCGTTGGTGAAACGCTCGCCCTCCATGTTGAGATAGAGGAACGGCTCTTCAAACATGAGTGCGGAATCGAAGTCGTGCATCATCTTTGTGTGGCCAAGCGGCTCCATATGTGCGCCTGCCTCGATAGCAAGGATGTGTCCGTCTCCCGTCTTGCCGCGCTGCTTCTTATCAAAATCGGAAATGTCAGGGCAGTACTTATCAACCATGGCCGGATTATTTGTATAATCTCCTGTTGAAAGGATAACTGCCTTGGAGGCATTGAACTGAATGTACTCACCGTCGGAATTCTTACCGATGACTCCCGTAACCCTGTTTCCGTCCTTCAGTATCTTTACTGCAGGTGTAGAGAAAAATGTCTCCAGGTTCGGACATTTCTCCGATATATTCTTTACGATATTTCTGAGGGCGTGGCCTGTGTTAAACGGCTTCGGTCCGATCCACGGAGCCCAGAAATAACAATGATCGTCACCGTAGTCGTATGTGTTGGTCCTGTCCTTCCATACGCCCGTAAAGTCTCCGCTGGTACTTCTGAATGCACACAGCTTATCGCCGTCATTGAGAAGCGCTGCGGAATTTGCGTTATCATCTACCTTGCTTCCGTCACCGTACTCGGTCTCTTTTGTGAAGCCGGCACGATTGTAAAGCCAGATCATGGCTTCCTCGGAATACTTTGCATAAGCACGAAGCTGCTTGGTATCTGCTCTCCAGTCGCAGAGACTGTTGGTGTGGTGTATCCACTTTTCGATACCTGCTTCCGTGGAACGGGATCTGATGATAGCGGAACCGCAGTTACCCTGAGATACCACGGTGCCTTCCTTCTGAAGAAGGGCAACCTTTGCACCCAGTTCAGCGGCCCAGCCTGCAGCCGGAACACCGGCAGCTCCCGCACCTACAACTACAATGTCAAAATCCAAAACCTTGTCGGGAGTGATGTCTCCCGTCACGCAACCGGAGAAGTCAAGCTCCTCCTGAGTGATAATACTTTTCATCTTCACTTTAACCCCTTTTATTTATTTTGCATTCACAGTCAATCAAAAAAGCATTCATGATGTCGGTGCTTAGCAGATCCTTGGTAACAGTTCTCCGCTCGGACGCGCGAGATATGTCTTCGCACCTACTGCTGTATTAAGTATAACCTTTCCCTGATTCTCTTCCGTAACTTCACCGATCACACAAGCCCCCTCTGAGTTAGGACATCCGTGAAGTGCGTCCAGGATCTTGTCGGCTTCGGAAGCCGGTGCAAAAATCACAAGTCTGCCCTCGCAAGCCAGATAGAGAGGCTCGAGACCGAGCATGGAACATACTCCTCTTACTCCGTCCTGAACAGGGATCTTATCCGAGTCAAGAGATATACCTACGTTGCTCTCTGCAGCTATTTCATAGAGAACGGTTCCTACACCGCCTCTTGTAGCATCTCTGATAACATGAACATCCTTTGTAGCTTCAAGTACTGCCTCTACATTTTTCGAAAGAGGTGCACAGTCGCTGGTGATATCCGCATCGATCTTGAAATCATTTCTCGCAAGAAGGATCGTACATCCGTGGCGGCCGATATCACCTGTTACGATGATCTTGTCCCCAGGCTTTGCAAATGCGCCTGATGTGGATGCTCCCTCGATTATATGACCGATTCCGGTTGTTGTGATGAATATCTTATCAACCTGTCCCTTGCCGGCAACCTTGGTATCTCCGGCAACCAGATTTACTCCGGCTTCTCTTGCGGTCTTACCCATAGCCTCGGCAATCTCCTCAAGCTTATCTACCGGGAATCCCTCTTCGATTACGAAGGAGCATGTGAGATATTCAGGCTTTGCGCCCATGCATGCTACGTCGTTGACTGTTCCGCAGATTGAAAGCTTTCCTATATTTCCTCCCGGGAACTCGTAAGGTGATACGATGAATCCGTCTGTGGACATGGCGATCTTGCCTGCTGTCATATCGAGAACCGCAGCGTCATCCGCTGTAAGATACGGATTGGCAAAATGTTTCTTGAATATATTTCCTATAAGTTCGTTTGTCTGGACTCCGCCGGAGCCGTGTGCAAGTGTTATCTTATCTTCCATTGTTATTTATCCTTATCTTTATTTACTGATCTACCTGAATTCCGCCATATGTGTAGTAAGCTGCGCAGGCTCCCTCATCGGATACCATGCAGGCTCCCACTGCGTGAAGCGGTGTACATGCCTTGCCGAACATCGGACAGTCCGAAGGCTTACATTTTCCCTGAAGAACCTCTCCGCAGCGGCATGCCGGATTTGGCTTACCTGTTATGGCAGGAATGTTATGCTTCACTCTCGCATCAAAGTCAGAATACTCGTCTCTCAGCTTCATGCCTGACATTTCGATTATTCCAAGGCCTCTCCACTCTGTGTCGCAGAGCTCCATAACTTCGTTCATCAGCTTCTGTGCCGCAGGATTTCCCTCAGGCTTTACGACTCTGGTGTAGCAATTCTCGAAGAACGGCTCGCCCTTCTGAAGATTATCTATGGTAACCGCAAGGGCTGTCATAAGTTCGTTGGCTGTAAAGCCCGCAACTACTCCCGATACGCCCTCGTCCTTCAGCTTCTCGCATACGCTGTTTCCGGTGATGGCATTTACATGTCCCGGATAGAGAAATGCATCGGCACTTCCCTTCAGCTTCTGATATGCATTCGGCATGGTCTTGTTGGCTGTGAGAATCGAGAAGTTCTTAAGTCCAAGTCTCTGTGCCTTCTTAACCGCAAGACATGCTGACGGTGTTGTGGTCTCAAATCCCACAGCAAGGAATACTACCTGAAGATCGGGATTCTCCACTGCAAGTTCCACCGCATCATCCGGTGAATAAACCGGGCGGATGTCCGCTCCTTCCGCTCTGGCTCCCGCCATGTTCATCCTTGTTCCCGGAACCTTTATCAGGTCTCCGAAAGTACATACAGTGCATCCCTTTTCGATGGCAAGATAGATTGCTTCATCGATATATCCAACCGGGGTTACGCAAACGGGACATCCCGGTCCGGATATAAGATCCACGTCTTCCGGAAGAAGACTTCTGATTCCGAGTCTGAATATCTCATGGGTGTGAGTTCCGCACACTTCCATGATACGCAGTTTTCTGCCTTTATAGCCGGAGATTATCTCTCTGGCGTTGCTGATTACATCACTCAATTTTCTGCTCTCCTATAAAATATTTACGCTATGTCTGATAATTCAATACTTAACGTGCATGCTTACTCAAAATACCCGAGGTTTCGGATGCATCATCTTCGGTTATCTTCGCTATTGCTACGCCTGCATGTACCATTACGTAATCGCCCGGCTCAAGATCCTCGAGAAGCTCTGCGCTTACATCTCTCTTTGCTCCGCTGGCATCGATTACTGCGGTACCGTCCTTTACGCTTACTACTTTAGCTGCAAGTCCTACACACATTTTTATTTCCTCCGTATATATGATTATCTGTTTCTATTCGTAAATGCTTCTCATAAACTCGCCAGTCCCGCCAGCGCCTGTCCTACGCAGATACCTCCGTCGTTCGGTGGTATCAGGCTGTGACGCAGCACTCTGAATCCGGCGCTTTCCAGTCCTTCCTCGGTAAGTTTCAGAAGCAGTCTGTTCTGAAATACACCGCCGCTGAGAGAAGCAACTCTTATTCCTGTTTTATCTCTGTATTCTATACAGTTATGAATGATACTGTCCGCAAGCCTCTTATGGAAGAGATAAGCCAGTCGGTCTTTATCTTCTCCGTTCATACAGCGGTTTGCTATATCCATAAGGATCCTGCTTGTATCAAATTCCGTATCACTCTCTATGTTATCCTTTCTGTTCGCAGCCTCATATCTTTCCGCCGCAAACATAAGGGATGTGGATGCCTCGCCTTCAAATGTAGATGACCTTCTGATGCCAAGAACCGCGCTTGCCGCATCAAAGAGTCTTCCCGCACTTGTGGAAGTAATGCTGTTTATTCCGGTTCTCGCCATATTTTCAAGAAGCGAAAATTCCATTTTCGAGCAAAGCTTCAGGTCATGGCATATCGCATCTTTGCCGAGTCCCGAAAGAGATTCGTTTCCCGAGAAGTTACCCAGGATAGATGTTGCTATCCTCCAGCCTTCCTTTGAGGAAAGGTCTCCTCCGGACTGAATGAACGGACTTATATGTCCCAGTCTCTCGAATCCCGTCGGACTGCAGAGGAGATACTCGCCTCCCCAGATGGTTCCGTCGGTTCCGTATCCGGTTCCGTCGAAGGATACGCCGATCACTTCATCCAGATACTCGTTCTCCGCCATGCATGAAAGTATGTGGGCGTAGTGGTGCTGGATTTTCATCACCGGAAGCCCCAGCGACTCCGCAACCGCAGTAGTATTATACTTCGGATGCATGTCACATACAACCAGCGACGGCTCGGCCTCCAGAAGAGTCTCCATCCGTCGGATGGATTCCTCCAGCGCATTTACGGTACGGATATCTTCCATATCCCCCACATAGGCCGACGGATATATAAGCGTATCTTTCGCGATGGCAAATGTATTCTTCAGCTCTCCGCCCACCGCCAGGACGCAGCCCTTCATGCCGCTGTTTATCATCACCGGAAGCGGGGCAAATCCTCTGGAACGCCTAATCATATAAGGCTTCCCTTTGTAGAAGTCCGTTACCGAATCATCGGCTCTGGTCCTTATCACACGGTCGTTGGAAAGAATGTAATCCGTGAATCCCGCTATCTCGCTGAGGGCGTCCTCATCTGTCCTGCAGATCGGTGCTCCCGAAGCATTGGCACTTGTCATCACCAGGCAGTCGGAAACCTGCACGTCATCGGTATAGTCAAAGAGCAGCATGTGCACCGGTGTGTACGGAAGCATGACGCCTACATTCGGATTGTCCGGTGCTACGGACTCCGCAAGAGTGCAGGTGTCGCTCTCCTTTTTTCTGAGAAGCACGATCGGCTTCTGATAGCCGGTGAGAAGTTCCTTCAATGCATTTTCCGCGTCACTGTTTTCTGCGTCAGAGCTCTGCACCGGAAGGGTGCACTCTCTTTCCACCGTATCCATATCCTTCATCATTACCGCAAATGGCTTCTTCGGCCTGTTCTTCAGGGTTCTGAGTCGGGCTACGGCTTCTTCGTTTTTCGCATCGCAGGCAAGATGGAATCCGCCGATTCCCTTTACCGCTACGATCTTTCCTTCGGCCAGTGCCCGTCTCGCTGCGGTTATGGCTTCATTTCCTCTTACGGTGATCTCCGGCTTTGATCTGCCGCCGGAAAGTCCCGTTTCTATAAGGTAAACCTTCGGTCCGCAGTTCGGGCAGCACACCGGCTGGGCGTCGTAACGTCTTGTCTCGGGATGTGTATATTCAAATTCGCACTCGGGACACATTTCAAAGTCCTTCATGCTGGTTCTTTCTCTGTCGTACGGCATGGAGTCGAGGATCGTAAGTCTCGGCCCGCAGTTCGTACAGTTTATGAAAGGATGCATGTATCTTCGATTCGTAGGATCGAAGAGTTCCTTCTTGCAATCCTCGCAGATTGCGATATCGGGCGATACGAATATATCTCCCGCATCCTTCTCGCTTTCGATTATCTCAAAGGAATCGAAAGCCGGCATATCGCATTCGTGGGTGATGGTGTTAAGTATCACCGCTCTGGCAGGAGGCATATGCTTTAATGCATCCTGAAGTGCCTCTACATTTTCACCCTGAGCAAATATCTCCACATAGGAACCCTTGTTGGCCACGGTTCCTCTTATATCGTTATCCTTGCAGGTACGGCTTACAAAAGGTCTGAAACCGACACCCTGCACGATACCGTAAACTCTTATGTTGTATGTAATCATCGGTTTCACCTCGTTTCATTTTAGTTATATAAAGTCTTTCCGTCGTCCAGTGGGCGGCCGGAGATTGCGAACTGCGGGAAGGAAATGAATCGGCCCGTGAAGCCCGCTGCGTCCAGCAGACGCTTTATATCATCGTCGGCGATGACTGTGTCGTAGCTGTTGTCGGATACGAGTTCCCAGAGTTCGTCTTCTCCGGTGAGTCGTCTGTCGCCGTCTTTTGCATAGTTCTTATCAAACATGAAGAAGGTTGCGCAGTCTGCGTCGGCTCCTTCTCCTAAGGCACTTCTCAGTTCGTTTGCCGCAAACTGGGACTGCAGGATAAGTGTCTTTCCCGGGTCACCCGGTGTGGAAGCGTTTTGTACGTCCTCAATAACCTGTTCCGGAATAAAAGGATATCCCACTTCGTAAGGTGTACCGAACTTTTCTTCCAGATACTTTGCGGCTTTAAGTCCTGCTGCACTTACAACAAGATTCTTTTTAGCTTTGCCTGCATTTCTCACTTCATCCAGGCCTGTTCCCATGGAATAGATAACGGAGTTTTCAATTCCGTATCTCTTTAGTCCTTCTTTAAGAGGCTCTGCCGATGAGTAACCTGTCTCAAGAGGTGTGGCACCTATGACGCCCACAAAACCCTGAGTTCCGGATTCTGTCTCATCCGCTTTCTCTTCAACACCCGCAAATTCGCGGAACAGCTGATCCCAGGTATCGCTTTCGCCTTCATCGTAATATCTGGTTCCGATGGCATTTACCGCTATGCAAGGCACGCCGGTCTTCTTTTCCGCCATACGCTTAAGCGCCTTCATATCCGTGGCGATAACCGCAGGAACCGGAGTTGCCACGATAGCCGTGAACTTGCAGTTCAGGCTTTCCTGTGCGCTGACCAGCTTTGCGATAAGCTTATCGTCACGTCCCATGATGGCATCCATATCGCGGAGTCCCGCACTGAATACGGCACTGCGCTTGGTGAACCATCTCGGCTCGTCGAAACCGCATATATTTCCGGCGCAGCCGCCCGCATCACAGATGACGATCAGGCCGCCCAGTTCATATAATACCCCGCAGGCTCCCGACTGATCCGGAGCGAAGGGTGATAAATATTTCAGTAGTTTTTTCATACTAACCTATCCCTTAATCTTTCGAACAGTTTTATGACTCCGTCGTAACCGAAAGGCTGATTATCATCGCACCAGTCGATACCCGGTGTATCCGGATGATAATACTCGCAGTCCGCTCCGATATAGCAGTCCACGCTGCACTCTTCGTAGTGGAGCATGGTCGGTGAAAGGTTTGAATAAATCTTTGTATCCGGACTGAGCTCGGCAAGTCTTTTCAGGAATCTGAAGTTCAGTTCTCCGATGGTGGCGAAGATTTCCTTTACCGCAAAGCCTTCTTCCACCAGCATCAGTGCCATTTCTATAGGATCCCCGTTCTGGATCTCGCCCACCGCAAAGCTGAGATTTCCGAATTGCTCTCTGAAGGAATCTATGGTCTTTCTCGCATTTTCAAAATACTCTGTATCATCCAGTTCGGCTCCGAGTGCCTGTCCCAGAAGCCTGTACTGATTTCTGATCTTCTCTATCCTGTAAAGTCTCAGGAGCTCTATGAAAGGTATTCCAAGTCTCTGCTCCATATCCTGGGCCGCCGCACGGGCCTCCGGATTCAGCACCAGACTGAAATTCGCCTTCGAGAGTTCGTGATACTCTTCTATGTTCTTACATCTTGAAAGCTCGCGGATGTTCTTGATGTCGATGGACTTCATCAGCGTATAAAGCTCCGAGCTGTCAAAGAGCGGTGTGAAATATCCGAGGATATTCATGTCCGCGGAGTTGCGTTTCTCCTGCTTTTCCAGAAGGGAATAAACCGAAGTTCTTACCGCAGCCATAGGCGGAAGTCTCTTCTCACGGGTAAGCGCATACATGTAGCAGGCTACCGCCGGTATTCCCGTCTTCTCAGTAACCTTTCTGCACACGCGCTCCATATCCGTTCCCAGAAGCGCATCCACGCAGGTTATACATATCATTATGGCGGACGGTTTCTTCTTTAATACGGACAGCATTTCCTCCGCTGCCTGCGGAATCTTTGTGAGATGCCTTCCCGTTACTATATCCGTATCGTCCAGAAGCTGGAAGAAGAACTTGTCCCTGTACTCCGGTGCCGAACGGAAAAGCGATGTGTTTCTTCCGCAGCAGCCCGGTGACACGAGAAGCATTACCGAGTCCGGAACCGCAAGCCCCGCACGCTTTACACCGAAGCCCTTCGCTCCCGGTGAGTTAAATGAAAGCGTTGCCGGCGAGCTGTATATCAGATGCTCCGAACTTTTCAGTTCCGCCGGAAGTCCGGCCAGTCCTGCCTCCGCCAGTTCTTTTGCAGTTTTATAAAATGCATTCGCCATGAATTATAAGCCCTTTTCGTCTTCTTCTATAAGGAGTCGCGCAAGATCAAGAAATCTCTTGCTGACTTCCAGTGTAGGGTCGCCCTCGATAACGGTCTTACCCTGATCTTCGTAATGAATGATGTCGTTGGTTCTCGGAATGTCCGCTACTATCGGAAGTCCCGTCTTCTCTGCGAAGGCACGGACCTTCTCCTCTTCGCCCTCTACCGCACGGCGGTTCATGACGATTCCTCTGACCTTTGCGTAGCTTCTGTCCTGGAAGTTATTTACCGCGCTGTTGATGTTGTCCGCAGCATAGAGTGCCATCTTCTCGCCTGATGTAACTATCAGGACTTTCTCCGCATAGCCCTCTCTGATCGGTGCCGCAAAGCCGCCGCACACCACGTCTCCCAGTACGTCGTAGAGAACCGCATCCGGCTTATACTTTTCGAAAAGCTCCAGCTCTTCCAGCAGGGAAAATGTAGTGATGATCCCTCTTCCCGCACAACCGAGTCCCGGTGTAGGTCCTCCTGTTTCGATACAGAGAACTCCGCCGAAACCTTCTCTTGTTAT
Source organism: uncultured Lachnospiraceae bacterium (assembly GCA_902780985.1). Next base: position 21,470 of record CACZHN010000036.1, read on the forward strand.
CTGGTCCAGGGAAGTCGGTTCCTCATCATACTCACGCATGTAATTCATGACCGGCATCACCGGATTGCCCGACAGAAGATTCGCTGTGGAATCCGCCTTCGGATCGCATCCGATCTGTATAACTCTCTTACCAAGCGAGGCAAGCGCCGCCGAAAGATTCGACGTTACGGTGGATTTACCGATACCGCCCTTGCCGTATATGGCTACTTTAATCATATTGATAAACTCCTAATCTATATTCTTTAAAAACGGAATGTCCGTATCTATCATTTGAACCGCTTCGGCTTTGAAGCATCTTCCCGAAAATGCATCGTGAGGAACTCTTATGAACTTCGCCCCTCCGCATATCGGCTGAAACAGCGGATCCGCAATTATTATGTCCGACTTGGAAAGCTCTTCTTCCAGACGCTCTTCGTCATCGCAGGATGTGTCGCTGTCGGAAAGCTGTGTCATATCTCCCTCTCCCACGGTTTCAAGCACTCTCACGCCTCTGCCTGTTTCCAGAGATATGGCAGCCGCAAGAGATACGGAAAGTACGCTCTCTCCCACAACCGCTATACTGTCGTCGAAGACTCTCATTTTATCCGCCGCCTTCTCACTGTCTTCCGTAGGATTACGCAGTTCCGCAGCCAGAACCTCCGCAAACTTTCTGCCGTATGGTACTCCTGTAACAAAAGGGATTCCGAAGCGTTCCTTCAGGCTTTCCGCCAGCAGGCGTCCCGCCGATGAAACCACCAGATTCACATCCGCATCCGCCAGTCTTCTAACTTCATCAAGGGAAGTTCCCATGCCGATGCACGCATTTACCTTAAAGCCCGATCTCTCCAGCCAGTCGCGGATCACCTTATCCGTTTCCAGAGGAAAGTCCAGAGGAGTCATGCCCAGGATGTTTACCTTTTTCACGTTCTCCGATGCCGCGCCGCTCTTTTCTTCCGTAAAGCGTTCCGAGAGCCTGAGGAATGCATTTCCCGCTCCCGTTATATAACTCTGCATGCCGTTGGTCTTAACGTCAAATGCGGGAATCCCCGTCCGTGACTCAACCTCGTATGCAATGGCGTCCATATCTATTCCTATCATGGCAGGCATAGGCGATGCGCAGATTGCTATATATTCCGGTCTCAGTTCTTCCGCTGTGGTGCAGAGGTCGTCGATGAACTTCTCATCATTTCCCATTACCGCATCGCTTTCCGTAAGGCCCGATATATACATCATGCTGTCCATGTCGTACCATCTCGGTTCATCGTGGGTGGTGTAAGTCGAGTTGCAGCCCGATGCATCGTGGATCACCGTCATGCCGCCAAACTCATAGAGCGCAGAGCAGACGCCGGAAGTATCCGCTGCATATATTGAAATGATTCTCGCAGTCTGATTCATAGGCAGCTGTCGCACCCCCATCCCTTATGACTTATTGTCTTCTTTGTATCCTTCGGTGTCGTGAAAGCTTCTTCCATAAGCCCTGCCAGCTTCAGAAGGGCATCGTATCCGAACATACCGCCGCCTTCCACTATGTCCACAAATCTGTCTGTGCCTGTGAAATATGCGGCCTTCTGTCCGATGGCCAGAACCTTTACAGCACCTGTTTCACATACGTCCTTTGATCCGCATGTTCCGCAGGAAGCGGCAAATCTCATAGCCGGATCGTTGGTCGGATACAGTTTTATATCACTGTTCTTTTCATCGGATATGACTCTGTCAAATGCATCCCTTTCGTCTGCAGGGAAGTTATCCGAATATATTCTCTTTACATTAAATCCGTGTCTGATAAGAACTTCGGCAAGCTCGATGATATAAGGGTAAGCCGTATAATCTACAGCTATCTCCGTGTCCCCGATAACTTCACGGGCTCTGTCCAGTGCGGCTCCCGCCTTGGCCTTACGTTCCCGGATCCATACACTGACTGCATCTCTTTCCAATCCAAGTTCTTCTCCGAACTTAAGCAGGCTTTCGTCCATCTTTTCCTCGTCAAATCTGAGAGGTACGCGGCTCCACTCGCAGTCCAGTCTTTCGGTAAGCTGCTTTGCCGCCGCATCGGATACGGAAAGATAAGTAACTATCCTTCCCGCGGAACCCAGTTTCAGGTATTCGTCGTAATTCCCGCAGTCGGCTATATCCCAGACTTTTCTGCCCGACATTTTAATAAGTTCTGCCAGGTCGGATTCCTTATCGTTCGGAAGATTTGTTCCGATCATTCCTACCAGGTTATCGTCTCTCTCAAGCTTCTTTACCGCTTCGTAGAGACTTATCTTCATCATGGCATCCGGCGACATGGTCTTACGCATGGTCGGGATCATGTAGCACTCTACAAAGTCTATGCCGGGATACATTTCCGAAAGTTCGTCTGTGATCATCATAAAATCACAGCCCTCGAACATATGCATGCAGCTGAGATAGATCAGCACGCATCTCGGCTTCTTATCCATACGGTCAACAATGTGAGCCGTGCCTTCTATAACACGCTTCTCCATTTCTCCGTTCCACATATCTTCTTCTCGGAGAGCTACCCATGACATACGGGTGGTCTCATTCATTTCCGCCGCTGTAAGAATAACACCTCTGAGGCATCCCTGAGCGCAGACATAAACCTGATGAGCCTCCGGGATCAGCATGCCGGTGTGGACGATGTTCCACACACCTCTGGCCGGAGCGTTGTACTGCAGTCCCTCATAGAAAGGCGCGCCAAAGTCGATATCCTTCAGGAGCACAGGTTCCGGTATTCTGTTTTCTTTTGTATGAAGAGATTTGATCATTTCATTATCCTGTCTGCTGCATCAAGCAGTATCTTAGTCACTTCGCTGTCCGGGTAAAGCTCCACAACGGTCTTGCCCGCTGCTTCCGCCTTCTCGAAAATGCTGTCTCTCGGTATCACTGTCAGAACTTCCGTATTAAAGTCCGCCGCCAGTTCGGCTGCTCGCTTTTCTTCATCTTCTACGCCGCGGCAGTTCAGTATGATGCCGCCCAGTTTTGCGTAGTCTCTTTTCTTGAAATTCTCTACTGCCATGGCGATATTTGCCGCAGCATATATAGACATTTTTTCACCTGAAGTTACTATATAAACTTTATCCGCATAGCCTTTGCGCATCGGCATTGTAAAACCGCCGCAGACTACGTCTCCCAGTACGTCGTAGATTACAACGTCGGGTTTATATTTCTCGTAAGCGCCTTTTGATTCAAGGGACTCCAATGCATTTATGATTCCTCTTCCCGCGCATCCCAGTCCCGGGATCGGGCCGCCTGCCTCAACGCAGTAAACGCCAGCGGAGCTTTCCTTTACCATATCTTCCAGAGTAAAAGGCTTTCTGCTTCTTACCAGATCAAGCACGGTGGTCATTTCCTCTTTCGGTCTGAGGAGTGATGTGGAATCCGCCTTGGGATCGCAGCCGATCTGCATGACAGTAAGACCTCTCGCAGCAAGGGCCGCAGACAGGTTTGATGAAAGCGTTGATTTACCTATTCCGCCTTTTCCGTAAATAGCGAACTTTATCATATATAGACTCCTTTGATATTAAAAAAGCACTCCCCGACATTTCGAAGAGTGCTGGTAATTGCGTAGATATAAAACCGTCCCACGACACTACCACATGCTTCTATCTCAAGCCGGATCGCTCCGGGTTTCAATGTCAGGTTGGTTTGTAATTCACTTAAATTTATAGGGAATTTCCCTGTGGATGTTCATTGTAGCATATCTACTGCTTAGTGTCAAAAGTCTATTGCCTTTTGACCCATTAATTCTCTGTATTCCGCTTCTTTCTTTTCCCAGGCTTCCGGAAGCCATTTTCCGAACCTTTCAAAGACGTCATCGGAAGTGCCCATCTTTATGATTCCCATAAGGATCGACGGGTCTATATCATAGTCATCATACTTTGTTTTACTTGCTATCTCACTGATATTTTTGACAACGTCTTCTCCGTATTCTTCATACAGGAAACATACGAACCGGAACCCGTACTGATAGGTCTGCTCATAGGTATCGTCATGCTCGCCCTTGGTAATCTCATAGAATACTTTTTCCGGATTTTCGATTATCTTCTCACTATCATAAAGCCCGAAGGAATCCATATACTGCATAAGACTGTATTCCTGCCTTCCGCGGCGCTTCATCATCTCGTACTCCGAATAGACCGCAACTCCCTCTTCCATGATTCCTCCCAGATTCGGGCTCTGGCGAAGTCTGAGCACGTGCGCCATTTCGTGATATATCGTGCTTTCCGATCCGGCTTCTTCCGTTTCGGTGAAATCCTCATCGTAAACCAGACATTCGTTTACCGTGGCACATTCCACTCTTCCGTCATTCGGATTGTCCAGTACGAAGATATTGATCTTGGAACAGTCTCTGTTAATATCGTCGAATTCTTCGTCAAAGTAGTAAGTTCTCCAGTAACTGTCTCCGTCACTCTCTCCGTCGGAATACTTCATGTGTTCAACCGATTCCAGATCCGCCATGACCTTATCCACTACATCCGCAGCGTCCCCGGGAACCTCCGTACCTTTCTGGAAGAAGAGATAGAAATCATCCCCCTCATAAAATGTATGTTTATCGAAAGTTACGATCTCGTCCTTATTACCGCTGAACTCTACTCTGCAGTAATCTCCGCCATCCTGCTCGTAAATGTGAGTCTTTCCGTCATTTGCGGGTACAAAATCCGAGGCAGCCTCATTTGTTTTTGCTTTATCGGCCTCTGTTGCTTCTTCTATTGTCGCGTCTTCGGTCACTTCCTGTGTTGCCGCTTCCGTAGTTTCGGCCTTTACATTTCCGGCGGTACATCCTGCAACGGTGATAACCATCATTGCCGCAATCATGG